>JALVAD010000563.1 GCA_027011385.1 Saprospiraceae bacterium
AATCATTATTTATTTTCATTATATTTTTTAGTGTTTATTCATTAGCACAAACCGATCCTGATAGTATTAGGTTTAGATCTCCTAAATATACGGACAATTCAGTTTTAAGCAATGGCAAAATATATAAAATAGAAGCCAGTAAAGATGGGATTTATAAAATCACCTACAGTTATCTTAAAGATTTGGGATTGAACTTGGAATCTATTAATCCAAATACTATTAAGTTATATGGTAATGGCGGAGGAATGCTCCCCCAATTAATAACCGATGATTATATGGACGACCTTGTTGAAGTCCCTATATATATTGAAGGGGAAGCGGATGGAAAATTTGATCAATCTGATTTTATATTATTTTATGGGGAGGGACAGGACAAATGGAGCTTTAATAATACTACTAAAAATTGGCACTACAAAAAGAATATTTACTCAGACCACAACTATTATTATATCAAAATATCAGACTCAAGAGGATTGCGCATAGAAGCTGCCACAAACCAAAATTCTCCATCTTATATCTCAAATAATATTGATTCATACGCAGTTCACGAAGAAGATTTGGTCAATTTACTCGGTAGTTATAATAAAACCGAAGGCTCAGGACAAGATTGGTATGGTGAGTTTATTTCCAATGGTTCAGAAAAAGATTTTTCGAATTACTTCAATGATTTTGTTTTCGACAAAAGTGAAGGGGTCAATATAAAGATGGTTTTTGCAGGTAGAGATGATAATGATAAAAAAATAATTCTTTCAACAAGCAATGCTACATTTGACAGCACAATCAATGGAGTAAGCATATCAGAACCGGAATCCATATATGCAAATGTCAAAACAATAAATGAAAACTTTATACCAGTCGAGGATAGAGTAAGCATCAAGATTAAGTATCAAGGTGAAAAAGGATGGTTGGATAAAATCATTTTGAACTCTAGAATGCCAGCAAAATTCCAAGGCAAACAAATGGTTATTTCCGACAAATATGCTCCAAAAAACACAATGGTAGGGATTAAACTTGAAGGAACAAAAACTAATACCATGGTTTGGGATATAACCAATCACAATAACATTAAGAGTATTGATATTTCAAAAGCTAATAATACTATTGTGTATAATTCTGGGGAATCGTCACGATTCTTAGCCTTTGATAAATCAGGAGATTTTTTAACACCCGGAAAATCAATAGAAATCGAAAATCAAAATATCCATGGCTTATTGGATGCTGAAATGCTTGTAGTTTATCCAAAAGAATTTGAAGAGTCAGCTTTAGAATTTGCGAAATACAGAGATAAGCATTCCGGAATAAAAACTTACGCAGTTGAACTGCAAAAAATATTCAACGAATTTTCATGCGGCAAATGGGATCCTACAGCAATCAGGGATTTTGCCAGAATGCTAAAAGTAAAAAACGATAAATTTAATTATTTACTTTTGTTTGGAGATGGCTCTTTTGATGCCAGAGGACGTATGAGAAAGACAGACAACCTTATACCTGTTTATGAAACAAAAAAATCACTAGACCCCATTAATTCTTTTCCTTCAGATGACTATTTTGGTTTACTATCTTATGGTGAAGGTAAAAATATACTAAGCGGCAAGGTGGATATAGCAATCGGCAGATTCCCTGTAAGAAATGCTGAACAAGCAAAGATTATCGTTCAAAAAATCAAAGATTATGAAACTGACATCAATCATTACGGTGATTGGATAAATAATATTACTCTTTCTGCTGATGATGTTGATGCAGATTGGGATACCACACATTTTTTTGGTGCCGAAAAAATAAAAACTAACATAAGCAAAAAGTACCCTATTTTCAATATAAACAAAATATATCTTGATTCGTATATTCAAGAAAACAATGCAGGAGGACAACGCTATCCTGATGCAACAAGAGCGATAAACCTGAGTTTTTATTCAGGGCATTTGATGTTTGTCTATGTAGGACACGGAGGGCCAAAAGGTCTGGCACAAGAACGCGTACTTCAAACTAATGACATATTAAATTGGGATAACAAAAACAAGTTACCATTACTCATAACCGCAACCTGCTCTTTTACCGGATTTGATGATCCTAAATACAATACTGCGGGAGAGATAGCTTTTTTGAAGAAGAAAGGCGGTGTTATAGGGCTATTTTCAACTGTAAGGGCTGTTTATTCTACTAGTAATGATAAATTGATGGAGTCAACATTTAATGCTTTCTTTAAAGATGATAAATCAAAGCATTTACCAATTGGCGAAATTATTAAAATATCAAAAAACAATACGGGTAGTAGTGTGGTAAATAAAAGGAAATTTTTATTGTTTGGAGATCCTTCCTTAAGCATGAAATTTCCTAAATACAAAGTTATCACAAAAAGCATCAATAACAGATTAATTGATTCTACTGCTATAATAGATACACTTAGTGCATTAAAAAAAGTCGTAGTCAAAGGTTATATTTCTGATAATTCAGGAAAGATTATGCATGATTTCAATGGAAAGATAAATGTCACATTATTTGATAAACCTGCTAACAGGATGACAAATAAAAATGACGATCAAGGTAGCAAATTCAAATTTACCATTCAAAAAGCTGTCTTATTTAAAGGCGTGGCACAAGTCAATAACGGTGAATTTGAAATTTCCTTTATTCTTCCGAAAGATATCAATTACCAATATGGTAGAGGAAAACTCAGTTATTATGCTATAGATGATAAATTGCAACAAGCTGCAGGATATTACACAGGTTTTTCTATCGGTGGCACTTCAGGAAGTGTTGTCACTGATAAAGAAGGGCCGGAGATTGAGCTTTATATGAACGATACCGGTTTTGCATATGGAGGAATAACAAATTCTTCTCCTATATTATTGGGATTTCTTTCAGATGAAAATGGAATAAATATATCTAGCTCAAGTATCGGGCATGAACTATCAGGAGAGATGGACAAAGACATCGATGAAAAATTCATTTTGAATGACTTTTATAAATCTGATGTAAATTCTTATCAAAAAGGCAGTTTTAGATATCCTCTGTCAAATTTAAAACCGGGGAAACATATAATAAAGGTAATAGCATATGATATATTTAATAACAAAAGTGAAAAATTAATTGAATTTGTAGTATTAGACAAGTCAAAAAAAGAACTTTCACATGTTTTGAATTATCCTAATCCCTTTACAACACAAACTAGTTTCAGATTTGAACACGATTTGGCAGATAGTGATTTAGACATCATTATCAATATTTTTACATTATCAGGTAAAGTTGTAAAAACCATAAAACACAGTACTTTCTCCCCTGGTTTTGAAATCTCAGACATCTCGTGGGATGGAACAGATGATTATGGAAGCAAACTAGCAACCGGAATTTATCTTTACAAAATAAAAGTTTTCTCACAAGAATACAATATTACAAAAGAAAGTAAGTTTGAAAAACTAGTTATTTTAAAATAGGACATAGACTTTATAATTAAATAAAAAAAACTAAATACTAAAATGAAAAAGAATTTAATAATATTGCTACTTATTTCGATAGTATCTATAGTAGGTATCAAAAGTGCATCAGCTCAAACATCATATGATCCTACCAGACATTGCTATATAGACGAATCAACTGATGAATGTATCCCAAATACCATACTTTCTGCTTTGCCTTTTTTAAGAATTGTACCTGATGCAAGAGGAGCTGCTTTAGGTGATGCAGGAATTGCAATTTCAGCAGATCCTTCAGCAATGCACTTCAATGCGGCTAAATTAGCTATGTCCGAAAAAGAGTTTGAATTATCTACAACATATACTCCATGGTTAAAAAATCTTGGTTTAAATGATATTTATTTGGCATACCTTTCCGGATACAATAAATTTGACAAAATACAAGCAATAGGCTATAGTATAAGATATTTTTCACTAGGTGAATTGGAATACAGAAACAACACTGGAGATATAACCGGTACAGGAAATCCTTCTGAATTTGAAGTTGCACTTTCATATGCAAGAAAATTATCTAATAAATTTTCAGCAGGATTGACAGGTAAATTTGTATATTCCAATCTAGCGGAAGGGCAACGCGTTGATGGTATTGCAATTGAATCAGCCAAAGCTTTTGCAATTGACATATCCCTATTCTATAAAACAAAATTTGATTTGGGAGGATACAAAACAAAACTAAATACAGGATTGACTATTTCCAATATCGGTAGCCCCATAACTTATACAAAAAGTACCGACAAAGACTTTTTGCCACAGAATCTTGGTTTAGGAACCTCTCTGGATATGCAATTTGACGATTACAATTCAATATCATTTATTTTGGATTTCAACAAACTATTATTACCAACTCCTGTACTAGAAATTGATTCTTCCGGAACTTATAGATATATAAAATTTGATGGTTCTCCAATTGATGCAGCTCTACATTCATTTACCGATGCTGAAGGAGGATTTACTGAAGAATTAAGAGAAATAAGTACAAGTATTGGAGTAGAATATTGGTATGACAAACAATTTGCGATTCGTGCAGGATATTTCTACGAACACCCATTAAAAGGAGACAGACAGTTTCTAACATTGGGACTAGGTCTAAATTACAATGTATATGGTATGAGTATCTCGTATCTAGTACCAACAAATAATACAAGAAACCCATTAGACGGAACATTGAGATTTTCATTTTCAATGGATTTCACTAAAGAAAGATTTAAAGAATAATTTTCTTTTTATAAAAAAAAGAGGCTGCCAACAAATTGACAGCCTCTTTTTTTTTACAAGGCTTGACTAGAAATAAAAACTAGCGCTTACTGTAGTATAAGTCATTCCAAGGTGCGCATTAAATTTATAATCATCAAATTCATCTTTTTGTTTAAAATTTGAATTTGCAAATCTAAAACCAAACTCGCCTCCAATACTAAAATGGTTATTGAAAAAATACTCAGTAAACAAACCCAGCTCACCGCCAAACACATGTATCTTTTTCAAATTATCACTAAATTCTTTTATTTCTTCTCCATCATCTTCCATTTTTCCTGAAATAAATGGTTTATAAATACCAAAATCAACACCTACTTTAAGGCTGTCTTTACTGAGCAAAGTATATTTCACTCCCAAATTGGGCATAATAACTCTAACATAACCTTTTGTTGTGTATTTTTCATGATCAAAATCAAAAGATTCAGCCGATCCTCCATAACTCAAAAACCCTAAGCCTATGTAGGGTTGAATCTTTCCTATTTTGTACCCAAAGGTGGTTTTCTGATATTTCGTACTTGCCTGAAAGGACATTGATAACTGGGCATTCATATTAAATGCCATCGTAATAATCGCTAATAAAATAATAAGTTTTTTCATCGTCATTAATTTTTTGTTTAAATAATACTCCTGGTTATATGCTGATATCCAAATAGCACCCCTAAGTAAAACATTTTTCATCACTATATAATCAGAATGTTTTTTCGAGTCAAATATATTGCTAATCTTTTAAGAATGTGCAATATATTCGAATATTAACAAAATCTTAGAGGAAATTTTGCAATTTTTAACATTTCAATAACTATCTGAATTTCAAAAATTGCATGTTTTCGTGCTGACACTGTTTAGTATCAGCACAAAAACTTATCAAATTTGAAATTGATTCTTATTGTCATCTTTTGACTTTTTCACAAGTGATTGATACAATGGCATCAAATCATTGCAAAAAAATCAAATTATGACCAATAACTATCTGAATTTCAAAAATTGCATGTTTTCGTGCTGACACTAATAAAAAATATAGTAATTTTGTAATATATTAATATTGTTCGATTTTCGTTTTGATACTTAATTGATG
>JALVAD010000564.1 GCA_027011385.1 Saprospiraceae bacterium
GATAAATATTTTAGATTTCTATTTAGACTTGACAATAATTCTAAAAAAAGGCTAATAATTAAATTGACAGAGTCTATTGAAACTGTTGATAAAAAATCCTTTAATTTAAAAAACTTATATGGTGCTTGGGAAGATTCAAAAGATTCTGATGAAATAATAAAGGAAATTAGAGAATCAAGAGTAAATAACCGTAAAATTATTGATTTCTAGTGAAATATTTACTTGACACAAATATTTGCATACACTTTTTCAGAGGAAATTTCAATTTGTTTGAGAAACTTGAACTAATTGAATTAAAGAATTGTGCAATTTCAGAAATCACACTTGCAGAATTAGTTTTTGGTGCAGAAAATAGCATAAACCCCAAAAAAAATCTTGATATTATCGAAGAATTCACAGAACAAATTACAATTCTTCCAATTTTCGGCTCAATCCATTTATACGGCAAAGAAAAAGCAAGATTAAGAAAAGTAGGAAAAATGATAAGTGATTTTGATTTATTTATTGGATGTACTGCAGTGGAACTTGGTCTAATAATGGTAACGGAAAACATTAAAGAATTCAATAGAATCTCAAATATTACTATTGAAAATTGGGTAAATCGTAATAATAAATAATTTATAGATTCGGCTATAAGTATAAATGCCGAAAAGCTAACAATGTGTAGCACATCAGACTTGCTATCGCTGCGTCCGCTGGCTACACTAGACGTTGGGATTTTTCAAATTAAGAAGTTATAGAGAGCTTGGACTTTAAACTAAAAAGGTATTAAGATGAAAAGGCGTATTAATATTGAATCAATAAACAAGATTTTTATTTTTTGTCTTGATACTTGGACAAGCTCAGTATAAATTCCAAAAACGAATCAAAAAAAATCAAGACTAGAATATTGCTAGCAAAGAACTTTTCGGATTTTACACAAAGATAAAAGCATAACCCATAAAAAAAATGAAAAAGAAAAATAAAATATCAATTACTTGGTATGATTTTGAAAAAGTTGAATTGCATATAGGAACTATCATCGAAGTAACGGATTTTCCTGAGGCGATTAAGCCTGCATATAAGTTGACAATAGACTTCGGTAAAGAAATCGGCATTAAAAAATCTAGTGCGCAGATTACCGATTTATACACCAAAAAAGATTTATTAAACACACAAGTTATTGCCGTGACCAATTTCCCTCCAAAGCAAATTGGAAATTTCATGTCTGAAGTATTGGTTACCGGATTTAAGCAAGAAAATGGCGAGGTAATTTTGGCTGTCCCGGAAAGACCGGTAGCGAATGGGCTGAAATTAATATAATTTTTCTCCACATTTTAATAGATAATCTAAGAGATGATTTTTTGTGAACTTTATTCCAGTTTGTAGAGTTATATATTACATAGTGTGTGCAATTAAACACATTAAATATGTTGTTGATTCTTATTGATATATTTTGATTGTTTTACAAGTGATTGATACAAGGGCATCAAATTATTGCAAAGTAATAATAATCTGAAGAATCATTATCTAAGTTTAAAAAATTGCCTATTATTATTCAGACGTTATGTATTTATGTAATTTAAATGTAGTTTGGTAAATTGATTAGTTATTAACAATTTGAATGAGTTATCAACAATTTGATATTCATTGCTCAAAGTATTTGATTATCATTATTAGTTTTTCTTTAGTACCTTTGTGAGAAAATATTTGAAATATGCCGGAGAACAAAAATATACTATCTAAAATAAAAGGAGGATTGAAACCTTCCCATAATTCTGAATTGCTTCAAATGGGCAAGATAATGCCTCATTCGATTGAATTGGAAGAGGCTGTTTTGGGTGCATTATTGATAGATAAAAATGCCTTGCCTGCTATTTTGGATATTGTGAGACAAGAGATCTTTTACAAACCCGCTCATCAGACTATTTTTGAAGTTATCATAGATTTGTTTCAAAAATCTCAACCCATAGATATTCTGACTGTTCATGAAGGCTTGAAGAAAAATGGAACTATCGATGAAATAGGAGGTCCTAATTATATCGTTGAACTAAGTAATAAGGTTGGCTCTGCGGCAAATATCGAGTATCATGCTCGAATTTTAGTGCAGAAGTATATACAAAGAGAATTGATCCGAGTGTCGTCAGATGTAATAAAAGATTCTTATGAAGACACAAAAGATGTATTTCAACTCTTGGATGACGCAGAGAAATCCCTCTATGATATTACCGACCAAAACCTGAATACTGCTTATGAAAAGTTGGGTGGATTAGCTGTTAAAGTGCAAAAGGAAATTGAGGAATTGAGCATGAAGGAAGAGGGAGTGACGGGTATCACAACAGGTTTTGAGGAATTGGACTCTATCCTCTTGGGTTGGCAACCTTCAGATTTGGTAATACTCGCTGCAAGACCAGGTATGGGTAAAACTGCATTTGCGCTTTCCTTAGCCAGAAACGCTGCTTTGGCAGGGCATTCTACTGCTATTTTTTCTTTGGAAATGTCAAAAATGCAGTTGACACAAAGACTTTTGGCTATGGAGTCAGAGATCAATAGTAGAAAGATAAGAAGTGGAAAACTCGATGAATACGAATGGAAAAAACTACATGAAGGCGTTGAAAGAATGTCTGAAATAGATATCTATATAGACGATACGCCAGGTATCAATATTTTTGAACTAAGAGCCAAATGTCGTAGGATGAAACAAAATCACGACATCAAACTGATTATTATTGACTATTTACAATTGATGACTTCTGCTCCTAATCAAGGTCGTGGAAATAGGGAACAAGAAATCAGTTCTATCTCCAGAGCATTGAAAGGAATGGCCAAAGAATTAAATGTACCTGTCATCACTCTATCGCAGTTGAGCCGGGCAGTTGAAACCAGAGGTGGAGATAAGAGACCTCAACTTTCAGACCTAAGGGAATCAGGAGCTATTGAACAAGATGCGGATATTGTAACATTTGTGTTTAGACCTGATTATTATGACTTAAATGAAGAATTTGAAGGACCTAAAGATGTTGCTGAGATAATTATTTCAAAACACAGAAATGGTGGTCTAGGAACGGTTGAACTTAAGTTTATCAAGGAGCTTACCAAATTTACAGATCTTGATAATCCGTTGTTCCCTTCATTTGACAATCCAGGTTCTGACCCATTGAGCGCAGGAGGAAATATAATCACTAAGACTTCAAAAATGAATGGAGGAGACTCCGGAGGAGGAGATATCGATATACCTTTTTAAAATTTTATAGCTTTATTTTGTTAAAATTCTTATAAAACCGCATTCTCAAACCTTATAATTTTCAAAAACCTATAAGGTTTAAGTACGTTTACTTGAAATGCATAAATTATCTATAATGAAAAAAAATATAGCCTTAGTATTATCCGGAGGAGGCGCACGAGGAATCGCACATATAGGGGTCATAGAAGAACTTGAAATGCAAGGGTTTGAGATTACATCTATTTCAGGAACTTCAATGGGAGCTGTTGTCGGTGGAGTATATGCGCTAGGCAAATTAAAGGAATTTAAGAACTGGCTATATTCATTGGATAAGAAAGAAGTATTTAAACTTATCGATTTTACTTTTAGTAGCCAAGGACTAGTAAAAGGAGATAAGGTTTTTAATAAAATGCAAGAATTTATTCCTGATTCTAATATAGAAGATCTAAAAATAGATTTTTCATGTATTGCTACAGATATTATAAACAAAAAAGAAGTCGTATATACCTACGGAGATATATTTGAAGCTATAAGAGCTTCGGTATCTATCCCAACTGTACTTACACCAATAAAAAGAGGAGATTCACTCTTGGTCGATGGCGGAGTAATTAATAATATACCGATTAATCATGTTACTAGAAGGCAAAATGATATATTAATCGCTATTCATGTAAATGCTGATATCCCAGTGTATAAACCAAAGTTATCAAAAAAAGAATTCAATTTAAAACAATCAAAATACTTGCGTAAAATAAAGGAATTCGAAGAAAAATTGAAATTAGTTCACCGTGAAAATCATAAAGATAATTTGGGATATTTTGATCTTATCAATAGAACTGTTGGCCTTATGACCAATAAGATTTCAAATATGATTATTGAAAAATATCCACCTGATATCTTGATAAATGTTTCAAGGGACACATGTGGGCTTTTTGATTTCTACAAAGCAGAAGAATTGGTTGAAATCGGGCATTATGCTACAAGAATAACATTGGAAATAAAAGAATAATAAAATGAAAAGGGATGCTACTGATTATAAATTTTATTTTGATTCATTAAAAAAATCAACTGATTTTTCCCGATTATCAGATGATATAATAAATGATATGCTTGAGATGTTTTATGTCGAAACCTGGGCTAAAGGTCAAATGTATTTTAATGGCGATAAATTATTGTATAGATTTCATTATGTAGTTTCCGGAAGAATTAAAATGTATCAAATACATCCGGAAAAGGGTAATGAACATACATTGTACATCAATACTTCAGGTGATTTTTTTGATTTAATATGTTTATTAGATAATAAAAATCACAATATTCAAATGGAAGCATTAGATGATATAGTTTTACTATCAGCCCCGATGGATATAGTTAGAGAATGGATTCTAAAACACCCTTCATTTAATAGAATATTCTTACCATATATTGCAAAGCAATTGCGTAAGATGGAAGACAAAGCAAATGATTTAGCCTTATTTGATACGTGGACTAGAACATTAAAACTTTTTATAAAGCATTCAAACAAAACAATTCACGATACTGAACTTAAACTCATCAATAATCTTACAAATAGTGAAATAGCACATATCGTAGGAACTTCTAAGAATATTATAAACCTTCATCTACAAAAACTAAAGAAAAAAGATATAATTGAAGTAAAACGTCATAAAATAAAGCTAAAAAAATATAATGATCTGCTTGAACTTCTAGAAAATAAATAATTCTGTGGTCGCTCTATAAATTAGTGTGCCACGTAATAAATCACTTGATTTAATATATCCTCCGATTTCTTGTGCAGTGCACTTGTGACTTCCTAAAAATGAATTTTTTTAAATTAAATTTGCTTTCCCTGAAATTCTGTGAAGTTGGATCATCAACCAATTAAAATAATTCATTTTTTTTCAAAAGAAGCATTTTTAATGTTGATGAATTTTTTTAGAGCAGATATATTTTTTCTTATAAACACTTTTAAGTGTTTTCAAGAAGAATTTTCCTACCTACTTTTGCATTATAATTTATAATTAAATAATCAAAATATAAAAATTATGGCAGTAAAAAATGAAAGTATTGCAGTAGCCGTTTGTGACACGCATGCAGAAGCAGAAAAAGTGGTAAAAGATTTACAAAGGGCTGGGTTTAATATGAAAAAGTTATCTATTCTAGGTAAAGATTATCATGAAGAAGACAAAATCATCGGGTTTTACAATACCAAAGATGCTATGAAATCATGGGGGAAAGCAGGAGCCTTTTGGGGTGGATTATGGGGTTTTATAGTAGGAGCAGGGTTCTTTCTTATTCCCGGGGTAGGTCCAGTATTTGTTGCCGGCCCGATAGTCGCTTCACTAGTTGGCGCACTTGAAGGAGCCGTAGTTATTGGAGGTTTATCAGCTTTAGGTGGAGCTCTTTTTAGCCTTGGAATACCCAAAAAAAGTGTCTTGAAGTATGAGACTGCATTGAAAGCA
Source organism: Saprospiraceae bacterium (assembly GCA_027011385.1). Taxonomy (GTDB): domain Bacteria; phylum Bacteroidota; class Bacteroidia; order Chitinophagales; family Saprospiraceae; genus JADJGA01. The sequence continues at coordinate 5,665 of JALVAD010000564.1, forward strand.
GACAAATATCTGGTTATAGCTCATGGGACGCCTTCTGAAATCGATAATGCTAGAGATATTATTGCAAAAACAAAAGAGATAGATGTCACAGTACATCATTAGGTTGCTTTTTAGTTTAAACAATAAAATATTATAT
>JALVAD010000565.1 GCA_027011385.1 Saprospiraceae bacterium
ATTATTAAGCAAAAATAAACTACAAAATATAATATAAAAGCGATATGGGAAAAAGAGATTTTGACAATAATTTAAAATATCAGGGCTGGGATCAAATGAGTACTATCCTCGATAAAGAAATGCCTAGGAAAAGGGGGAGCAAGAAGCTATTTTTTCTTATTTTCTTAATTCCTTTTTTATTATTTTTTATAATATCCGGTATGAATATTTTCGGAAATAAACAACAAGCCTCTAGTAAATTTCCGGTAAAAACACAAGCTCAAAAAACAATAAACAATACAAATACCATCAAATCATATAATACCAATACTGAAAATCATAGCCAAAATATCGAAGAAAAATCAAATATAATTATTTCTGAAAAATCTTCAACAAAAGCGAATAGCAATACTAAAACTAAAATTGATAATACTCAAAAAATTATAAAAACAAAGCAGAAACAAAGCAGAAAAGCACAAACCATTAAAAATGATTTTGCCCTGTCTGAATTTAATTCAAGGAGTTCAAATACCTTGATAAACCCGATAAATACCGTATTATCCAATACACCGAAAAATGATTATATTGCAAATATATCAAAGCTTAATTCACTACCGATCCCGGATCAATCAATAAAACAAAGTATTACATATCTACCAAAAATAAACCTAAAAAAACACAAAAACATAGATTTATTTAATCCCTTTGCAGGAACAAAAATATACATTTATTCCATCAAAGAGCCACAAACTAAATTTGGTTTGGAAATCGGAAACAGGTTTTCATACAGTACAAGGTTTTTTACAGAAATTTCACTTGCTTATACTCAGTCTCAAATTGTAGTTTCACAAATAGAATTGTATGCAGATACGAAATTCACCGTTGAAGAAAAAGATAATAATATCATAGAAAATAGTATAGTTTTGAATAGTAGAAATTCGGACATAAAGTTTGGAATATTTCAGTTAAGTCTGGATCAAGCTTATAGATTTAATCAAAAAATTAGCACGGCAATTGGCATTGGTATAGACTACACTAAATTAGTAAACAAATATTATTTTTTAGATTCATCCAATATCCTAGAGGGCAAGACTGACTATATTGATATAATACTTGATAAATTCAGGTATTCATCAAAAATCAATATATCATACCGGATATTGCAAAATCTATCATTCAATATTGGTTACAAGCATTATTTTAGCACTATTTACAAAACAAAATCCTCCGAAAACACTAAATATTCAACAATAATTAAAAATAGTGACCATAGTGCTTATTTCGGAATAAGGTTTTGGTTCTGATATAGCCAAAAATAACAAAGGGCTTCAAGTCTTAACCTAAAGCCCTTATAAAAGCAGAGTTTTTATAACTTACACGTCAAAAATTCACTTTATTATTAAATAATTTCTGTGATTTGTCTAGTAAGACACGGATAAAATCAAAAAGGTTGGGTAAAAAGGTGTTTTTTTCAAAAAAGATATTAATCCGGATTATTCATACTTTTAGCTTTATGTAGAAGTAAGGCATCGAAATACGCAGATATATTATTATATTTCAAGTGTTTCGTAACGCAACAGATGCATAAATTAAAGTGGTGAATAATTCGGGTTAAACGATACGGAATATCGAACACTGAACAAGGATTGGAGATTTTAGAAGTTATGGGGCAAGTGCGGGTTGGGGTTCTCCCGGTTTCGGAATAAAATGAAGAAACGGGGAGTTAGAGGGCGGTTGGGCAAAGAAAAAAAGCGCATTACTTTTTACGGCGACACTATTTGCATTAATAAAGTAGTGATGATAGCTCCTACTGTCCCTACAGCATATCCTAAAACAGCAAGTATTACTCCAACTGTGGCTAAAGAGGGGTGAAATGCTGCTGCAACAATAGGTGCAGATGCTGCCCCACCAACATTTGCCTGACTACCTACAGCCAAGAAAAAGTATGGTGCTTTTATCAATTTGGCAACTATAATCAAAAGCAAGGCGTGTACCGACATCCATACCAGACCAATTATGATAAGCCCTTTGTTGGCAAATATCAATGTTAAATCCATTTTCATACCAATCGTCACAACTAATATATAAATGAATACACTTCCAAACTTACTAGCTCCTGCTCCCTCATAATTTCTTGCTGGAGTAAACGAAAGAATAATAGCAATAATAGAGGAGATACTTATCATCCAAAAGAATTCGGATTCCAAAAATGTAAACATATTTCTGGTCGTCTCCGAGTCAATGCCTTTGACAAAAGATGTAAAAACCTCACTTAAATACCCTCCTGCAAAATGGGCAAATCCAACAGTTGAAAATGCTATAGTTGCCAAAATAATTAAATCTGTCAATGAGGGATTCCTTTCAACTTTCTTCGAGAAAGTAGTTACTTTTTTCTTCAGTGCTTCTATAGCTGAAAGGTCTGAATTCAACCAATTATCTATCTTTTTTGAACGACCAATTCCAAATAGTAAAACCGCCATCCATAAATTTGCAACTACAATATCCACAAATACCATTCCCCCATACAACTTCTGATTATAGCCATAAATCTCTAACATCGCTGTTTGATTCGCTCCCCCCCCAATCCAACTACCTGCCAATGTAGATAGCCCACGCCAAACTGCATCAGGACCTGCCCCTCCGACAGTTTCAGGTGAAACCAAAGATATCAGATAAACTGCTAATGGTCCACCTATAATGATACCTACAGTTCCCGTAAAAAACATAATCAATGCCTTAGGACCAAGGTTAAATACCGCTTTTAAATCTATGCTCAATGTCATCAAAACCAGTGCTGCCGGCAACAAATATCTACTCGATACATAATACAAACTAGTTTTGTGGTGTACTAAAATCTCAGCTCCATTTTTAATTTCAGTTGCTTCCCATTCCGGAGCGATTAAGCCCAAAGTAGTTAACATAGCAGGAATCATGTATGCCATAAATAGTCCCGGGATTATCTTATAAAATTTTTCCCAAAACCCACCTTTTAGTGACTCTGTGTAAAATACAAACCCTAAACTCAACATCAATAATCCAAAGACAACGGTATCATTAGTAAACACAGGTGCAGACATACTTATTTTTTTTATGAACCCAAATATAAAATAAAATTTCTAATTTCTAGCCCTCTAAACTATGAATAATCAATCCACTTCTTAATTTAGGCTCGAACCATGTAGTCTTTGGTGGCATTATATTACCAGAATCCGCGATATCAATCAATTGCTTCATAGATACCGGATAAAGTGCAAATGCTACCTTCCAATCTCCGGAATCAACTCTTTTTGACAACTCTCCTAGCCCTCTAATACCTCCTATAAAATCAATTCTTTTGGATCTACGTAAATCCTTAATGCCAAGAATAGGCTCCAATACATTTTTGGTAAGTACGGTTACATCTAAAGTACCTATAGGATCACTATCGTCATAAGTCCCTTCCTTTGCAGTTAAAAGATACCATTTCCCATCCAGATACATACTAAACTCATGCAATTTTGAAGGCTTTAAGATATCTTCCGATTCTTTAACGATATTAAATTTACTTTTTATTTTCTCCATAAATTCTGATGAAGATAAGCCGTTCAAATCCTTAACTGTACGATTGTAATCCATAATTGCCAATTGATCATCCGGGAAATGAACTACTAAAAAATAATTATATTCCTCTTCACCGGTATGATTGGGGTTTTTGGCTTTTTGTTCAGCTCCAACCAATGCCGCAGCAGCAGTTCTGTGATGCCCATCAGCAACATAAGTATATGGTATTTTTTCAGCGAATATCTTAGTTATATTATCGATAACTGCTTTGTCATCGATTACCCAAAAGTGATGTCCAATTCCATCTTCTGATACAAAATCGTACTCGGTAGGTTTATTCTTGATAATATCATTCATTATATCATCTAAATCTTTCACTTTTGGAATAGCAAAAAATACCGGTTCAATATTAGCATTATTGACCCGTATATTTATCATTCTATCTTCCTCTTTATCTGGTCTGGTCAATTCGTGTTTTTTGATAACTCCGGTGAGATAATCCTCTACGGAAGCACCGGCTACAATACCGTATTGTGTTCTGCCTTCCATAGTCTGACCATAGATATAGTAATACTCCTGCGGATCTTGTATCAATGTACCTTCAACCTGAAACCTATCAAAATTTTCTCTTGATTTATTATATACCTCTTCGCTATGCTCATCAATACCCGGAGCAAAATCAATCTCTGCTCTAGTAATATGCAATAAAGAAAATGGATTTCCCTCAGCCATTTTTCTAGCCTCTTCAGAGTTCATAACATCATATGGAAGACTTGCTACCTTTTCAACTAATTCCTTAGGTGGTCTGATTCCTTTGAACGGTTTTATTTTTGCCATAACGTATTATTTTTATTGTGTGGACAAAAATAATATAAAAAAGGAAAAGTCAAAGTACTTTACAAAGAAATATAACGAGAATATATAGCTAAACAAAAAACAAGATACATATAAAATGGCTAATACTTCCGAGTAATACAAAAACATGAAATATTACATGATTGAATTTTAGACTGTTTCTGAGGTAAAATACAGCTCCGATTGTATAAAACAATCCGCCGATCATTAACCATATCAGACCGGGCATTGACATGTTTTCGATTAGAGGTTTTATAGCAATTACAGCTAACCAGCCCATAAACACATAAATAAGGGTTGAAAGACGATCAAATCTTCCCGTAAAAAACAATTTCAATACTATACCCACAATAGCTAATCCCCATATCACCGCAAGCAAACTCCAACCTACAATACCATGTAATGTTATCAGAGCAATCGGTGTATAAGTCCCTGCAATCAACACATATATGGCAGAGTGATCAAAAACATTTAGTCTCAATCTTATCTTTTCCTTTTTTGACATATGATAAGCTGTAGAAGCTGCATATAAAACAACTAAACTCACCCCATATATACTATATGCAATAATATGCATAGTCGATAAATTTATGCTAGATACAATAATCAAAACTATCAGCCCCACTATACTTAACAATAAACCTAAGCCATGCGTAATTACATTCCAGAATTCTTCTTTAGGGTCATAAGTCGTAGAGTAGATTGCCATTTTTAATAGGTTGGTTTATTGGGGCGATTGTATTAGTGTCTGGAAAATAACGAGTATATATGCGTAGTTATTTTTTGCGTGGTGCACTATTTATAATAATTGTTGATAATACCAAAAAAGCGCTCCATGAAGAGCGCTTTTAATAACAAAACTAAAAATTATTGACAATTAATTTTATTTTACTTTATGATATAGACGATCAACTTCTTCCCAATTGATTACATTGAAAAAATCATTGATATATCCACCTCTTTTATTTTGATGTTTTAGATAATATGCATGTTCCCATACATCCATACCCAATATTGGTCTTCCTTTGATATCAGCAAATTGCATCAAAGGATTGTCTTGATTTGCTGTAGATCCAATCCTTAGATTTCCACATTCAAAGGTCAACCAAGCCCATCCTGAACCAAATCTTCCTAAACCTGCTTTTGTGAATTTTTCTTTGAATTGGTCAAATGAGCCAAAGGTATCATCAATATGCTTTGCCAAATCATCTGAAGGTTGACCACCACCATTTGGTGACATTATTTTCCAATACATTACATGATTGAAATATCCTCCTCCATTATTTCTTACCGCTTTATTACAAGGATCAACAGTGGCCAATATCTCTTCTATAGTCATATTTTCCATATCTGTTCCTGCAATTGCTGCATTAAGACCATTGGTATATCCTTGATGATGTCCTGAATGATGAACTCTCATAGTAGCTTCATCAATATAAGGTTCCAATGCATTGTAATCATAAGGTAATTTAGGAAGTTCAAAAGCCATATTTCTGTTTTTATTTTGTGAACAATACAAACCTAACACAAATACAGGCTATTTGTTGACCTTATTTTAATTTAATCTTAATAAATGTAGTGGGGGCGACAAATTTTTTATTTTAACACTACATGATCATCATAATTTTTTTGCTATTCATTTAATGCCCATTTCAAAGCCTTTTCTTTCGTTGCTCTAAATATAGTGTTGTGTTTTTCTTTAGGTTCATAAGAATATTCCCATTGTAATTTGCTTGGTGCATTATCTTTTAAAATTTTAGCCAATTGATTCGTATATTGCGTAATGGAGTATTTATGATTTTCCAGGCTTGAACCCGCAAACCAAAGTTTTATTTTTTTGTCCGGAAATTTTCTTAAAAGTTCATCCGCTTTTCTTACTAAGTAATGATCATTCCACCATATTGAAGGATCTATAGCAATACAAAAATCAAAGATTTCAGGATGTTGCATAAATGTTTCCATCACAAAAAGCCCTGCTAAAGATTCTCCAATAATTGCCTTTTTATCTGAAGTTCGGTATTTGCTATTTATATCCGGGATTAGTTCTTGAGTAATAAATACTCGGAAATTTTTTGCTCCATCTGTCAAAGGACAATATTGTTCATCTTCCTTTGTTTCCGAATACCCCGTTAAATCTCTTCCTCTGACAGTATTTTCGATTCCAACAAGAATAATTGGTTGAATAGATTTTTCTTTAATAAGTTTTTCTAATGTGTTCGCAATATGAGGAAAATCTTCTTTTATTCCACCATCAGGCATATACAATACAGGAAATGAATCATTGCCTTTTTCATATGTTGGCGGAGTCCAAATGTTTATTATTCTTGTTTCTCCCACTTTTTTAGATTCTATCTTTATAGTGTCGTGTTTTGGAATCGGGTCATTATATTCAGGAGTATTATTACAAGCTATTATGAATAAAGACATCAATACTAAATAATTCAAATTTCTCATTTTATTCGGTTTTTTTAGTGAATGACAAACGACCCATTTTATACCGTAAAAGGGTGCTTCGCCAAGGGCAATTTTGCAAAAGGGTGATAATCTCCTTTCAATCCTACCGGAATTTGATGTCTTATATCATGGACAATATCGATTGCTTGTTTTGAATCTTCCAAACCAAATCCCTGTCCTGACAATATATGTTCATAACTCTTTGTGTGCAATTCTGTAAATCCACCACTAAATTCAAAGGTGTCATCACCTATAGTTATAGCTCTATAAGTTCTTAATCCCTTTGCACGAACCTCTTCAGGTATAGTATTGTAGTTTATACTTAAAAAATATCTAACTCTGGCTTTATCAAATTCCAGATAACCGGCAGCTCTATCATGAGTGTGAATATGAACGATATTCTTATTTATTTTTCCAAATATCCATCCCAACATATCAAAGAAATGCACTCCGATATTAGTAGCAATACCCCCGGATTTTTTCACATCACCTTTCCAGCTGGTATAGTACCAATGTCCTCTTGATGTAAGGTAAGCCAAATCTATATCATAGATTTTGTCCTTAGGCCCGTTTTCAATTTTATTCTTCAATTCAATTACACTTTGGTGCAATCGCAGCTGCAATATATTATAAATTCTTCCACCTGTTTCAGCCTCTTTATCTTGTAATGCTTCAAGATTCCATGGATTGAGAACAATGGGTTTTTCACATATCACGTCTGCACCTCTGTTAAGACCAAATCTCATATGTGCATCATGAAGATAATTTGGTGTGCAGATACTCACATAATCCAATTTTGTACCATTTCTTTTTATTTTTTCTATATGTCTATCGAAGCGTTCAAACTCAGTGAAAAAATCAGAATCAGGGAAAAAGCTATCCATTATTCCTACAGAATCGAATGGATCTAGAGCTGCAACAAGGTTATTTTCTGTATCTTTAATCGCTTTCAAATGCCTTGGAGCTATATAACCGGCTGCTCCTATAAGTGCAAAATTTTTCATAGTAATATTATTGTGAATAGTGTTTAAAATGTGATGCTCTATTTATTTTCCGATTGCGTTTACCTCAAAACCAATCCCTTTCAATTTTTTGTGATCAAGAATATTTCTTCCGTCAAAAATATATGCAGGCTTATTCATATTATCATATATTTTTTGCCAATCATAATCTTTAAATTCATCCCATTCGGTAATAACAGCTATCGCAAAAGCTCCTTTCATAGCATCATAAGGATTATCGCCATAATTTAAATATTTTCTATTTTCCTCCGGACTTCTCGTTTGTAGATAATCTATATCTTCAAACATTCTTTCCTTAGTGACTTTTGGATCAAAGACAAAAATATCAGCCTTATCTTCCATCAAAATATCTGCAACATAGATGGCAGCTGACTCTCTGGTATCATTAGTGTCTTTTTTAAATGCCCAACCAAGAAATGCTATTTTCTTTCCTGACAATGTATTGTTCAATGAAGTGATTATACTATCGGCAAATCTGTTCTTTTGATAGTCATTTATTTTGATAACATTCTGCCAATAATCAGCCACTTCGTCCAATCCGTATGACTTGGCGATATAAACTAGATTCAAGATATCTTTTTGAAAGCATGAACCTCCAAAACCTACAGATGCTTTTAAAAACTTAGGACCAATTCTAGAGTCCATACCAATAGCTTTTGCCACTTCATCAACATCAGCTCCTGTTTTATCGCATAATGCTGATATCGCATTAATAGATGATATCCTCTGTGCTAAAAATGCATTTGCTACAAGTTTTGATAATTCTGATGACCAAATATTGGTTTGTAAAATCCTATCATTCGGTATCCATTCTCTGTAAATATCAGATAGAGCTTCGATAGCTCTAAGACCATCCTCTGTTTGTTCTCCACCTATAAGTACCCTATCAGGATTATTCAAATCTTTTATTGCAGTTCCTTCTGCTAAAAACTCAGGATTTGACAATACCTGAAATTTAACACCATTATTGGTATTTGACAAAATTTTATTTACTGCTTGAGCGGTTTTAATCGGAATTGTAGATTTCTCTACTACTATCTTATCCGTTTTTGCTACTTTAGCTATAGTTCTGGCACTAGATTCAATATATTTGAGGTCTGCTGCCATACCTTTTCCCTTACCATAGGTTTTTGTAGGAGTGTTTACCGACATAAAAATCATTTCGGCATATTCCAATTCTTTTTCTACTTCAGTTGAAAAAAACAGATTTCTTCCTCTGGCTTCTGCCACTACTTCTTTCAATCCGGGTTCATAAACAGGCAAGTCATCTAGATTATCACTATTCCATCTTTCGATTTTTTCAGCATTCAAATCCACGACTGTAACTTTTATATGAGGACATTTTTGTGCAATAATAGCCATTGTTGGTCCACCTACATATCCGGCGCCGATACAGCAAATTGATTTTATTTTTTTAGGAATATTCATTAAATTATTTTTTAGTTATTGACCGCAAGAAAATAGGCACAAATCTGATAATATGAACTAATATCAATCCTGATGTATTTTATTACAGTCACTGTTTTTCATTAGAGCACAAAGATATGCATTTGTTTTATCCAATATCAATTTTAATTATTATTTTAACAAAAAAACATTTCCTCCAAACAAATTTAGGGGCTATTTTAATGATTGATGCCGTAAATTTTTTGCCTGAGCATAAGATTAGCCCCAAACTTCAGTTAGCCCGAATTATTACAATTTTTAGGTAGAGTGCGCTTTGGCACACTTACCCACTAAAAAAATAAAATTGAATAAATGCATCATTTTAGAATTTATTTGGTATAATTTGTATATTGCACCCATAGTTAAGATTATGAGTTTAAAAAGATTTGTCAAGGATACTGCCGTTTACGGAATCGCCACGATATTGCCTCGAGTGATAAATGTCTTATTGCTCAGACTGTTTACTAATGAGATGAAAACAGACCAATTTTCAGATGCAACTTATTTCTGGATATTTGCTTCTTTTTTCAATGTTTTGTTGACATATGGGATGGAAACCTCTTTCTTCCGGTTTTTCACTAAGTTAAATAAAAGCAAAAAGGTCTTAAATACAGCTTTTAGTTCTATATTAATTTCAAGTTTTGTTTTTCTAGCGATAATTATGTTTTTCAGATCTCAAATAGCCGGTATACTTGAATTTGATGTCAAGTACTTTACCATCTTGGTTTGGGTAACATTTCTCGATACTTTGGTTGTCATACCATATGCATATCTAAGGGTTACAAACCGTCCGCTAAGATTCGCATTCTACAAGATAACCAATATCTTATTTTATGTGATAGCAATTATTTTCTTTTTTAAATTTTTACCTTACTTGACTGATATCAATCCGGAAATAAGTTCCATATTTCAAAACAATAATAATGCTGTCTTCATTTTTTATTCCAGTTTTTTTGCAAGTGCAATGACTTTGGTTTTATTTGTTCCTATACTAAAAAGCTTCAAATTTGAAATCGACAAAAAACTTTGGAAACAAATGATGCGATACGGTATCCCTATAATGGTGGCAGGCTTGGCATATATCATCAACGAAAATTTGGACAAATATTTAATTAGAAGGATGCTTGGTCGTGAAATTATGGGAGCTTATGCCGCTACATATAAAATAGGAGTATTTATGTCCTTGTATATATCAGCTTTCAGGCTTGGCGCAGAACCGTTTTTTTTCAGCCAAAGCAAAGAAAATGATGCTAAACAAAAATATGCTACGATCTTATTGTGGTTCACTATTGTGGGCTCGATATTTTATGTGTTTGTAGTAGCATATATGGATATAATTTCATCATTTTTTCTCAAAAAGCAAGAGTATTTGATTACTTTGGCTATTGTTCCTGTTATTTTATTAGCAAATCTATTGCTTGGAATATATTATAATCTTACAATTTGGTACAAACTAACTGACAAAACAAGATTTGGTATGTATTTATCTGTTTTTGGAGCAACAATTACCATATTGATCAATATTTTACTAATACCTGTTTATGGTTTTATGGCGGCAGCTTGGGCTACGGTTGCAGCATATGGTTCAATGGCAATTTTTTCTTATATTCTAGGGAAAAAATTCTTTCCTATTGATTATGACATAAAAAAAATAGTCTTTTATTTACTAACATCAGCTTTATTATCTTATTTGATTTTCACGTATTTCTATAATAATCTAATAATAAAAACCTTGATTTTTATCGGATACGGACTAATGATTATACTTTTAGAAAGAAAAAGTTTTGCAAAAATGATGTTGAAACAATAAATAAATCTATTCAACGCACATAAACTCTCCTCACCCTTGGAGCAATTCTCGACAAGATTTCATATGAAATGGTATTGACGGAACGAGCGCATTCTTGCAGGCTGATATTTTTACCAAAAATCTCTACCTCATCACCTGTTTTGACACTATCTAAACCGCTTATATCAATAAAACAAGTATCCATAGAAACATTTCCCACAAAAGGGACTTTAGCTCCATTGACCCAAGCCATATTATTGTTGTTTCCGAAGATTCTAAATAATCCATCGGCATATCCCAATGGAATAATAGCTATTTTTCTGATATCATTTTTTTTATACCTAATACCATATCCTATACCTTCTCCGGGCTTTATTGTTTTTATTTGAATAATTTTTGTTTTTAAGGTATGTACAGCTTTGAGTTTTTTTGAAATAATACCTGAGGTATCATCTCCATGCATCCCGATTCCAAGGCGAACCATATCAAAATGAGCTTCCGGAAATCTTATTATTCCGGCACTATTCAACATATGCCGCATTGGACTATACGGAAGTACCGATTGAATTTTATCGTATACTTTTTCAAACAATCGTATTTGCTTATATGTAAAATCATCCATTTCCTTATCCTCACTAACTGCGAGATGTGAAAAAACAGAAGCTACTTTCAACTTTCTGTTAGATTTTAAATATTGTACTAGTTTATCTATTTGTCTTTCTTCAAAACCAAGTCTATGCATTCCCGTATCTAGTTTTAAATGGATCTTCAATTCATCAATATCACATTCATTAAATTTCTCAAATTGGCTAAAATCATAAAAGGTAGGTTCAAGATTGTATTCAAGTAATATTTTGAAAAAATCAATCTCAGGATTAAAAACCAATACCGGTTTTGTTATCCCATTTTGTCTCAATTCCACACCTTCATACGTATATGCTACAGCTAGATAATCAACACCAATTTGTTCATAAAACTTTGCCAACTCTATTGCACTTGATCCATATCCGGAGGCTTTTATTACTGCACAAAACTTTGTGTTTTGTCCTAGATACGACTTGTAAATATTTACATTATGCTCCAATGCATTGAAATTCGTCTCTAATACCGTTCTTGAAACCATTTAACTTTTACTATTTTTTGATTATAATCAAATCATTATTCTTATTAAAAAGTATTTCTTTGACTCTATTTTGCCATATTCTTTTGAATTTTGATTGCTCATCCTCCGTAGCTGTCCCACCAATACATTTTTGTAATAATGGAATCATATCTTTATTTTGTTTTACTACTGAGGAATTATAAATCATTTTTATAGAATCTCCATTATACTCAAACTCAATGTCGCAATCCAAATTATCATCGTAAAACAATTTATTTTTTCTACTCATCCTTCCACCAATACCTCCAAAACCACTTTCATCATTCACACCGAAAATATAGGCAGCTACATTTGCAACTACTCCATTTGTGCCATTCTCCTTAGGTCCTTTTGCAATAATCTTAATATTACCTCTTTCAAGTAATTTAATATCATTTGAAAAATATTCATTTGCTTTAAAGCACATTAGATAGGTACCTGCAACTGTAGGACACGAGTGCCCTGCAAACATTACTACATCACCATAATTAATTTGAACTATTCCATCTTCCACAGCTCCTAAAAATTCACTTAATGGGTCATATAGTTTGATTACCGGTATTTCTTTAAAAAAATCTGGATATTTCATATTTTAATAAGTTAAAAAGCGTGACTTGCTTGGTTACAAAGATAAATAAAAGACATTTAATTTTTTCGTTTTCATTGATTTTTTCATAGGAAAATTTATCACAAAATATTATTATTCAACTCCATTCGGAGTTGAATCTCTATCTCAAATATCATTCACTGCGGGTTTTACCCACGGCTATTCACATTTATCCTGCTGTACAGCAGGATAGCCTAAATACTGATCCACGAATGTCTCTGACTTCGCTTTTTAACTTTTAAAATCTCCAATCCTTATTCAGTATTCGATATTCCATTTCGTTTAAAATCGATTCCTAATTGATATAAATACTGTAGATTAAGAGCTAGCACGACTCCCTTCCCTTGACAAGGGAAGGGTTGGGGATGGGTTCTAATACCGGCAATAATGTGGATTCTACCCACAAAAAAAAGACTCCCTTCAACTTTTTGAAGAGGAGCCCATCCCAAAAACAGTAAACAAATCTTTGGTCAAAGTTTGCCGGTCTCTGTTCAAGACCGGCAACTTCAACTATATTTTATTTGATTAAAATCATTTTCTTTGTAGCTGTATAATCTCCTGTCTCAAGTCTATAATACAATACTCCTGAAACATTCAAATCAGATTTCTTAATCCTTACAGTATTCATTCCTTTCTCAAAGTCTTTTGAAATCACCTTCAATACTTTTCCTGATAGATCGTAGATACTAATTGTACCGGTTGAACTTTCAGGCAAGTTGAAACTAATGTCAGTAATAGTTGAGAATGGATTTGGTGTGTTTTGATACAACTCAAATGTATTCACATCTGAACCTCTGTATTGCAATTTAACATCCATTACTTCAAGGTTGCTATTGTATGCTTCTTTCTTAGTAATACTAGAGTTGATACTCATGATATCACTCAAATTAGCATTTTTGACAGCGTTGAACTTAAGTGTAAATAATGGCTCATATGTACTTGAGATAACTTCAGTATTTTTATCCCAACTCATTGTCAATTTACCATTGGTTACTCTACTTGTACCAATATTTGAATTGTTTATTTCAATCAACCCTGATTCAACTCCTTCAAATTGCATTGCATTTACATCAAAATCAACAGTATATTGGAATCCTTCAATATTGCTGAAATCGCTTGCATATACAGGCACTTCAATTTGTCCTGCTTGTACGTTCATATCATCAACTGACAATACCAACTCTTCAGAACTTCTTGCCTCAAGCATATTCAATGACATATTAACATCTCCCAATTTTATTCCATAGTAGTTTACAAACATATCATCAGTAGGCTTGATTTTCATAGCTTTTGGTAATTCATCAGTCATTGGATGAGAAGGATTGGCAAATGTGTAATCTTTTGGCAAGAATACCCATGATTCTCCTATATCATCTATACTTCCAAGAATCAATTTTCTGATTTTCAAAATATCTGATGCTGAAACTTTTTTATCATCATTAACATTAGCAGCGACCATTTCATAAGGATTATCAAATTTCTTGATTCCCAACAAATGTTTTTGAATCAATACTATATCCAATGTAGTAATTCCACCTAAGTCATCACCATCTTTATTCAATGCTAAATTGTAGTTTCTATTTGAATTTACATCAAATTCAAAAGTACCGTTTGCACTTGTATTCTGAGGAGCTTCCTCGCTTCCTTGTAATTCAACTTTTACATTATTGATAGGCTCATCATGTGTAGTTGTTACCATACCTGAAACACTTACCAAACCATCAGGAGCATCACAAGCTTTATTATTGTCTTGGAAGTCTATATTTGTAACACAATTATCTTGTGTAATAGTACCATCAGGCAACAATGCTGTAACCCACATTTCAATAGGCTCTAAATGTCCAACTGCCGGATCAACTGAATACCAACTTGCATCAGGATTATCATTTCCACAGTAATAAGTTCTTTTCGTATCACTTGTATCAGCACTGAATGAGTACTTCAATGGATATCCACATGGGTGAGATGACTTAGCACAACAAACTTCTACTAATTGAGCTCCGACTTCTATCATAGCCCAATCAGCTATACCATCTGTACCTGCATCCAAAGGCATCATTTCAATAACTATATGATCTATACATCTAGGTGTAGGTTTCTTGCAGTTTTTAATCGTGAAGAATTTATCACAAACCGCTTTATTTCCACATTGATCCCATACAGTCCATACTATTCTGTGCTTTCCTATTGGATATGTTCCACTTGCAGAAGCAGTAGCTCCTGAAATAATAGGATTAGCGAAAGTTTTTGAGTCCACGATTAGCTTGTCGAAAGAGCCATCATTATTATCATCATTAAATATTCTATATCTCCACCTTAGATTCTCATCAGTAGTACATCCATCATGAGCAGACATTGATAATTCAATATATCCATCTTCACATTCTGAATCATAAGTACATGTTTCTTTATCTTCACATGTAGTTGTAAACGCAGGTGGTGTATTTTCACTTATCATTATTACTTGATCATGATACCATCTCTTGAATTGATTATTTTTGTCTTTTTGACACCAATCCATTACAGTCCAATGTCTTATTACTTTGAAACAAACTCCTTCTGCATCAAGTCTATCATCATTGAAATGGAACACATCATCTTTATAGTTCGATGCTACCATCGCACAGTTATCATCATTCATAATAGGATAACCGGTTACATCAGGTCCATATGCCGCTTCGTTTGAACAAGCTGTCATATTTTTATCTACTGGCCATATGATATTATCATCAGTAAATGGATGAGGATTGAAGAAGTGAATAGTTTGTGTACAACTTGCAGAACCATTAGGATCGGATACTGTGAAAGTCCTAACTATTTCTCCTGTATTACATTGTGTTCTATTATCAACATAGCTGTCATCCATCTCAAGATTACAATTATC
Organism: Saprospiraceae bacterium; assembly: GCA_027011385.1. Lineage (GTDB taxonomy): Bacteria > Bacteroidota > Bacteroidia > Chitinophagales > Saprospiraceae > JADJGA01. The sequence goes on from JALVAD010000565.1 coordinate 15,718, forward strand.
TCTAGACCAACCATCTTTGAATTTGAAATGAGTTTCAGGCTTATCACAATCCCATGTATCAGTAGTTATTTGTCTATATTGAGAACCATAATCACCACTAATTGTGTGTACTTCTCTATTTTCATATCCTTGTACTACTGTACCAAATGCTTCAGCCAATCCTGCTTTGTCAAGCACAAATGGATAAGTACACTCAACACATATACTTGGAGGACAAGTTATTTGTGGAGGGAGTTTGTCTTGGACAGTTACTTGAACCATACAATCATTGTGTCTTCCTCCTTTATCCCAAACTCTCATTATTACAGTAATAGGATCATCTGCTATATCCTCGCAACAGAAAGTAACATAATCAAAGAAGTGATTTACATTATTATTAACATGACCTTCACAATCTATTTTATTATCCATTCTTCTTACTCCAAAATGATCAATAGAACAGTCATCGTATGATCCGCTATCAAATGAAGGAGCAAATATTTGAGCTTCACCATCATATGTCAATGAAACTGTAGTAAATTGTTGACAAACAGCTACCGGTGGTGTGTTATCTTCAACAGTAACAGTCCATTCACACTCTGTCTTGTTTCCGCAATTATCATAAGCAGTATAAGTAACAGTATTAACACCAAGAGGTAAATCTCTTGATACAGTATGTTTTGTTTCAGTTGTATCTGCAAACATCACAGGATGTCCCAAATCATTCATTACGGCAATAGTCCATACAGTATAATCGTGACATTCGTCAGTAATAGTAGGAACCGGGAAAGTATATCTTGCCCCACAATCCAATGCTCCGGCACTTGTAGGATCAAAATTACCAATTGTATTAGTTGTAATTGTTTCATTTTCCGGACAAACTATAACAGGAGGTATTGTATCAACTACCTCTATTGTTTGGAAATTTGGGAAAGTGAATAACCATGGGTAATTACAAGTTTGTTCAGTAACTGACCATGTTCTAAGTACTTTCTCAATACATGTTGGACAAGTATTAATAGTTACATCTATGTATGTTGCAGCAACCTTACAAGCAAAATTACAATTATTATCCAAAACAACTGTATCTGTTACGTCATTATGTGCTTGTTCAAAAGCTGTGGGGAAATTATCAGGATAAACCATTGAAGGCCATCCGGTCTTATTTGGATCAAAATCTCCATTTGTATCTTTGTAAGAATCAGCATCTTTACAAGAAATAGCAGTACCGTGAGCTTTCACCAAATCTTTTGGCCACCTAACCATAGTACTTAACTCAAATTGATTTAATCCGGTAACTCTAATAACAACACTACATGTATCAGATTGATTTCCTGATTCATCTATTGCGATAAAGCTTCTGTCTATTATTCTATTTACTAAAGGGTCTACAGTAGGATCTGTACAATCATTGTCCCAAATCTTATCATCTATCTTTACTACATTAAGTTTATAATTCGGAGTACAGTTATCTTTAACTACCGGTTTATAAACTTCTTGATCGTAGCATTTAATATCTATTGTATCAGTAGGACATGTAAACACCGGTGGCATTTTATCCGCAACATCAAATGTTAACATTGCAGAGTTCAATACATTGTGTGCAGCATCATGAGCTTCTATTATCAACATATACGGTCCACCGATATATGTATTATCCAAAACAGCGTTTGCTGTCATTGGAATAAGTACGGTAGAACCATCTGCGCTTCTTACTTCAAATTCATAGTGATCAGCAACAGCGCATTTTGCTCCATCATCAGTAAGGAACATATTTTCCATAAGCATTGCATCACAGTTGTCATCGCTTAATATGACATGAACATGATCTTCAGCGTTCAATTGGCATTGTGCATTCAGTTGTGTGACACTGAAAGAAGTGAACAAAAAGGCTACTATCATCAGCCAATTTTTCACTATTCTAGTTTTTGTAAAATTCGTTTTCTTCATGAGAACCATTGTTTTAAGTTAAAAAATACTGTTTAAAGGGATGCCACATCACCAATGACAATTGGTACATCTATCCCAAACAAATCAATTAATTTTTTGAGTTAATAAAATAAATCCAAGCAATGGTAAACCATTACTTATACTATCATCATACTACATTCCAATCAAAGGAATACTTAAGGTTGGTAGCGTTGAACAATATGCCCTCTCATAGACAATCCATATTTCCCGCTGTACATCAGGAAAGTAAGAACCTAAGTCATAAACAAATCATAGCCGTCGCCAATCAAAGTTCATTAACCTAAAATAATACCCAATAAATCATCTACGCTCTGCACACACCTTTCAACACAAATATGTAGTTTTCTTAGTTTGCAATTCTATATGCCGGATACACAAATATCAATTTCAATTAATATCAGTAACCGACTTATATCAAATAGACACAGTATATGTTTTAAATAAAAATTTATCTAATCATCAATAAAAATACTATTGATAAACTTTATCTCAAAAACTATTTTATACTATTATAAATTTGATATAACAATATTTCATTATCATTAAATCACACAGGTTGGAATAATTGGCTTAAAAT
>JALVAD010000566.1 GCA_027011385.1 Saprospiraceae bacterium
AAAAAATATAAAAGTAATATCTATAATCGTTAATATGCAAGAATTGGAAAGTAGAATAAAGAATATTAAAATTCAAGTTGATGCTTCTGTAATTGATGCGTTGAGGCAAATGGATAGAGTTAATAGAAAATTATTGTTAGTATTTAATAATGATTTATTTGTTAATGTATTGAGTATCGGGGATATACAGAGGGGGATATTGAAAAAATTTCCGTTAAGTGTAAAAATTAAGGAAGTTCTTAGGGATAAAACAAAAATTGCAAAAGAAGCGGAATCCTTTGATTCGATTAAAAAGGTAATGGAGAAAAATCGAATTGAATGCATGCCGGTTGTAGATGATTTAGGTAATCTCGTTAACGTTTATTTTTGGGAGGATGTTTTTGGTAAAGCAAAAAAACGTATTCATTCTGCATTAGGAATACCTGTGATTATTATGGCAGGAGGAAAAGGGACAAGATTAAAACCTTTAACAAATGTTATTCCGAAACCACTAATTCCAATCGAGGAGAATACTATTATCGAAGAAATAATTAACCGTTTTGTTGAAGTTGGATGTGATAACTTTTATTTATCGGTTAATTATAAAGCAGAAATGATAAAATATTTTTTTGAACAAATTGCGGATAAAAATTACAGTATTGATTATTTTCAAGAAACTCAACCTTTGGGAACTGCAGGAAGTCTTTTCTTAATTAAAAATAAAATAAATACTACTTTCTTTGTAAGCAATTGTGATATTATAATAAATGAGAATTATGCTGAGATTTTGAGGTATCACAAGGAAAATAATAATGAATTGACAATTGTTTCTGCACTTAAGCATTATCCTATTCCTTATGGTACAATAGAAACTGCCAAAGATGGTATATTGACAGATTTAGTTGAAAAGCCAGAACTTACTTTTCAAATTAATACTGGTATGTATATATTAGAGCCACATTTATTGGATGAAATTCCTGAAAATATATTTTTCCATATTACCCATTTAATTGAAAATATAATAAAACGGAATGGTAAAGTAGGTGTTTTTCCCATTAGTGAGGGGAGTTGGATTGATATTGGGAATTGGAGTGATTATTTGAAAATAATGAAATAATATGTGGTTATTTTTTATTTGGATAGGAATATATATCATTTTTTTAGGGAAATATAATAGTAAAACAGTTTTATATCTTCCTGTGCTTACTGTATTATCTCCCATATCGACTCAGTTGCTAAGTTTTTCAGAGTATAATAGAGGTCGTGTGTTGATATATTACTCATTTTTATTTTATGTGTTATTAATATCGTTAATTGAATTAAAGAGGAATGGGTACAAGGGGCAGAAGTCAATATTTCTAGCAATATTTGGATTTACGTTTTTAGTAGTTATTCAGGTGTTTGCAATATCTTCTGATCTGGTGATTTCTTTTAAGAGGAGTTTAGGGCTTATTGTAAGTTTAATTTTATTTATAGCAATATATTCAAAGTATTTTTCAAGAGGAGAAATAAGAATAGCATTAAAAAATATATTTTATAG
>JALVAD010000567.1 GCA_027011385.1 Saprospiraceae bacterium
TTATTAACAAAGAAAAAAGGAGCAAAAAAGAAAATATGGTGATAATTATAGTCTTTTTTAAAAGCTTTAATCTTTGTGATTACAAATCTAAAGGCATACGGCGAGACCGTTAGCTTTCATTAAAAACCAAAAATGAACATTGAAATACTAAACGAACTCAGAAGGAAAACAGAAAAGGATATTCAAAATGTATTTGATGAATTAGAAAAACAGTCAATTGAACTTAAAATTGACGAATTTAATGGGCATAAAAGAGAAGATTTTATCATTAAATTTGATCGATTCGAATTTCACTTAAATGAAGATGGAGAAAAGGAGTTTGTTCGAATCAGATTAGGAATCTATTTAAAAGATCATGAGGAAATTTGGATGAATTTCCTAGAACCTGTTGGGGAATATATAACTGTTTATGATTTAAACCGAGAATTTATTGACGAATTTATTAACATTAAACCTAAAGAGGCAAGTTTTGGAATAGATAGTTGGGCTAAAGAACTAAATAATATTATTCCTGATAGTTATTATCGAAGAAATGTCAAAGAGTATGAATTTGTTTGTTACATCAATAATACAATTTCTTTATTCCAAGGAAGAAATTTTATGCTTGTGAGTTTATTCATTAACAGAAGCCTTGATTATTTAGAGAAAATACAAAGTGAAGAACCACTTAAATGTCCTTACATTATTAAAGCCACGGAATATTTAAAATACCTATTTTATTATCTAAAAAGGAATGATTTAGTAGATATATCTTTCTGTGAAAAGCATAAGATTGAAGAACGAATAAAAACGAAAAGCTAACAATGTACATGTCATCAGACTTGCTATCGCTGCGTCCGCTGCATGTACTGACCGTTAGCTTTAATTTTAAAAAGACAGTGCAAATGAATAAAAATTATAGATATGGAGAATAAACTACCACATCAGCATCTTTTAATAAATGCTGAGACAAATGATTTAAAAAACTTTCTCACTAAAGAGAAAATAGAAGAACATCTTCGAAAAATTGTTGATTTAATCGAATCAATAATTATTATTGAACCACAAGTAGAATATTGCGATTCACATAATAATACTGGTTTTATGGGTATTTGTGGTGTAGGAACATCTCACATCTCATGTCATCACTGGGACAATACTATTCCGCAAAGGTTACAATTTGATATTTATAGTTGTACAAAATTCGATTTCAAGAAACTGTCAAATGAAATAATTGAATTTTGGCAAATAAAATCAGGTTCAATATTGGTGATAGACCGAAGCGTTGATTTTGGATTTAATGTAATTTACTCTTCAAATATATAACGCAATGGAAAATATTTCAATAAATAGGATTAAATGGTTTAAACGCATATTTCTGGGGTTATTAGGTAGTCTTGCATTGACAAAGGCATTATTAAGTTTTCATTCCGATGTTCTAAGTTTTCAAACTTTTACAATCTATGAATTTAAAGACATCCTTGCTTTCCTTGAACGTCCATTTATATATAATTGGCTAATACTAATCTATTTTA
>JALVAD010000568.1 GCA_027011385.1 Saprospiraceae bacterium
CTTCTCAATACTACTATGAAGTTTTTTATTCTTTTTTCTTTTAGATTTAAGTTCAGACTCTAAATCTTTTAAAATATCTTCTTCCTCATCCAATTTTTCATTTAATTGATACCCTCTGACATAAATAAGGAATTCATCTAGCAATTTTTCTGCTCCCGTATATTCCTCTTGCATATCCTTACTTACAAATGCGATCCCTAGATCAATACACAAATTCAAGTTTACTCCATCAGTGGCTTCCACAATTTTCATATAAACATCTACTGGATCTCCCGATTTGATTCTATTCACCTTCACCCCGGTACTAAAGTATTCTTTTGCTTTTCTGTTCCTTTTAACTTTCCCATAAGGTTTAAAGAATTTCTTCCATAACTTTGCTGCATTTTTGGCTTTGATATTGTCAATATTTGACGTCAAACAGGGTTGGACTCCCAAACTAATGTTAACTTGCTTTTCCTTTATTTGGCCAAATGATTGACCAACTACTAATAAGGCTATTAGTAAAGTGTATATTTTTTTCATAATTATATAGGTTTTAAAAAAATAATTGATAAAGAATACTTCAAATATAGCCATTTATATGATACTTATCAATAAAATAGACTAAAAAAATACAACAATATGCCCTTAAGACTAATTTAATTTCTAAATGGATACAAAATAAAGGAACTTTAACAAAACTTTAATAACTTATGCAACGTTTTTTCATAAAAAGACAAATCATTTATATCAATCAGAGACTTTGGTATAAAAGTAATTCACTTAATAGCCTATGAAAAAAACAGTTTTTATCTTACTGCCTATAATTATATTGTCAATATTTTCTTGTGGTAGAGATGACAATTATGAATCAAAATTTCTAAAGATTGATCCGATTAAAATTCAGTATTTCAATAAGAGTTCTGTATTGGGACAGGTTTTGGATCAAAATTTTAGCCCCATTTCCAATTGTAAAGTAAAATACTTAGACTTTAAAAATATTGTGCAATCAACACAAACTGACGACAATGGCATATATAAAATAAAAAATAAAATATTAGATAAAAATGGGCAGCTACTAACATTCAAAAAGGAAGGTTATTTTGAACAATACGCTTATATTACTCCCAAATTAAATCAAATTACTTTTGCAAATATAATTCAGCAAGAAAAAAAAGATGGACGTATTATAGACTCCGAAAAACTTAGTGATGAATCTTTTTACAATAATACAATTGAGATCAAAATTAATCAAAATTCGATTATTAACTCAAAAGGAGATAAGTATAATAATACCCTAAAGCTTTATTGTAAAGCACCGTTTTTAAATCCAGGTTCGCCCTGCTATCCTGATTTTGGTATTCCTTATTCTTTTTCGGGTATTAATTTGGACAAACAAAATACTAAGGTATTTCCACTATTCTCAATGTTGTTTCAAATGGAGGATTATAATGATAATGAATTGTTTCTCTCTGATTCTGCAAAAGTAAAATTATCAAAAAAAGATATTCCTTGTCTAACTTCAAATGATTTTGTAATTTGGTATTTTGACTCCACTACCGGACAATGGATTACACTATACGAGATAGTTTCCTCCTCGGAAATTTTAGAGTTTAAAATAAAAGAAACGGGGTATTATATCATTACGGATAAGACAGATATTATCAATAGTCTTGAAGGAAGGTTGCTTTATGATGATCTTTCCAATGCTGATAATATATATATGCAAGTTATAGATCCTGTAACAGGAGCGATTATCGCTCAACTTTATTCTGATAGCTATGGTAAATTCACGGTTTATAAGCAGGAAAATTCTGATATTGTATTGAGTATCCCAAAATGTGATGGTTCAAATTATGAATATAAAATATCTGAAAATAGCTCAAATCTAGGTGATATTGTATTACCACAGGATTTTAATTATAAATTTGAATACAATTTAGAAAGTCCTATTGCTAATGGCATTGTTGAAGTATACGAAGATAGTGGATTTGGTTATTACACAAAACTTTCTGTTCCTGTTTCGGATTCATCACTCAATAATATTGATTTCTATGGTTGTGAAGGTGACTATCTTGCACTTTATGATTTAGATAATTTACCGGACGTTACTAATTGTACTCCTATTTATTTAACTCCCGGCAAACAAATATCTCAAAATGAAATTAACCCCACTAATGAAACAAAAAGTTATTTTTATCTTAATATCGATGATAAAGATGAAGAGTTTTTTAGCGTAAACAATTATCTCTATTTGGATAATGACATTTTCACATTCGAATCAGGTGGACCAAAAGCTACCGCTGCTGTGAGATTTAATTATACGGAATCTCTATGTCATTTCTCTTATATTAAAATCATAAATGAAAATGATTTTGAGGTCTTTGAAACAGAAAAGGAAAACCCTCTTAATTTTGAGATTATGAATACAGGAAATAATAGACTTATTGGTCATTTTTATGGAGAGATTAATAAGGATGACGTGACTAAAAAGATAGATGGTTATTTTAAAATACCGAACTAGATTATTTTGCAGATAGAACAAATCATATTGGGTTGCAAGTCAAATGACGAAAATAGTCAGAAGGAACTAGTAATTAGATTCTCTGCGCTTCTTTTTACTGTCTGCCGCAGATATGCAAGAGATTATAATGACGCAAAAGATATATTGCAAGATGCTTTTATTGAAATTTTTAATTCTATACATGGATATGACCCGGCAAAAGGCGGTCTCGAAAACTGGATGAAACAAATAGTTGCGCGAACTGCAATCAGAAGATATCGCAAAATGTATATGGTCAGAGAAACATATGACAAAGATGTATCTTACTCTAATGGCTATGAATCAAATGTCATAGATAAAATGGAATTGGAAGATTTAATAGATTTAATTAATACATTGCCATTCAAATATAAACAAATCTTCAACTTATATGTATTTGAAGAATACAGCCATTCTGAGATAGGAAAAATGTTGGGACTTAGTGAAAGCAGCTCCAGATCAAGACTGTCAAGAGCAAGAAAAATTCTTATTGAAAAGTTATCTAAATTAAATCCTGATTTCAAATTATCAAATATTAAATTTTGAATATGAACAATTTTGAACATAATATAAAAGATCGACTTGATAATTATAACAGCGAAATAGACCCTTATGAAATTTGGGATGGAATTCAAGCAAAAAGGAATAAACAGAAAAAACGCAGATGGGGCTTTATATGGCTGGCTGCATCCATTTTAGTTATTGTAAGTACAATACTTATTATCTCATCAAGACAAAGTAATAGCAACAACAATATTGTAAAAATAAATAAAACCGATGCTAAAGAAGTAACCTCCAAAAACAAGCAAGATCAAAAAGATATCATAGTAATTGATAAGAAAGATATACAAAGTGATAAATTTAACTCTTCTACTAAATCACTAGTAAAAACTCATATTGAAAATCTGTCAACAAGCAATAAGCATAAAGCAAATGAAACAATTGGTGACTTTAGTGTAAAAAACAATAATAAAAAAGAAATATCTAAAAAAGGAGAATCAAAAACATCAATAGTATACAATACAAATATCCTATCAAATAAAAAAAGTACGGATTCCGGCGAGTCTAAAACAATTGATAATTCAAGTGAAAACCCGGAAAATCCTTTAAATATATCAAGAGAGTTGATAAATATTTCAGGCTTAAATAATAAATTGAACGAGTTGGTCTTTTACCGTAAATCATTGATTTTGTATTTCAAATCTGTACCGTTCAACAGCCATAAACATGAATTTTCCAATAAAAAACCCTGCCCTGAATTATCTTTAGCTGGTAATTATACACATAATCAATATTTTCTAAATAATTCCGCTTCTGATTCTTTTATGAACGATGTTCAAAATAATGAAAAACAGCTGGAGTCTTTAGATATATTTTTCGGATACAACATTCCTATTTATAGAGGGTTTGGTGTTTTTACGGGATTGAACTACGGTCAAGTTGACAGCAAGTTGGATTTTACTTTTATTGATAAAAAAGAATTTGTAATTGATAGCGCTTTGACAAAAATAGTATACAAAAGTTTAACTGATACATTGAGAATTTATGAAAGAGCCAAAACAAATGCAACATATGAAATACACGATATAAAATACAATTATAAAAGATATATAAGAGTACCTGTATTACTAACTTTTACATCATCTATAAAATCTTTAAAATACGAAATGAGGGTCGGAGCAGATTTTAATATATTGACTTGCAATAACGCAAAAGCCATCACTCCGGAAGGTAAGACAGTTTCAATTGAAGATACAGAATTGAACTTGAATAAAGACAAGATTCTAGGAGATTTCCATTTTGATTTTAGGCTGGAATTAAAGCTTAATAAAAATCTTGCGGTTTTATTTGGACCTCAGTACAAAATGAGTTTAAGCTCTTTGATGCATGAAAAAGCAGGTTTTGATCAATATAGACACAGCATCGGAGTCAATATAGGAGCTAAATATAGATATAATTAGTATCTGCAAGAAAACACATCAAATCCTAACACCTGTTTCATAACCAGACGTCCTTGAAACCTTGCACCCTAGATAACTTTGACAGATTTTCTCCATTGTTAATCTTGACGAATTAAATGCGTGAGAAATAGATCCGCCTTTTTTACCTGCCAATAAATCACCACCTACAAAAAGACCTTTTATTGATGTTTCTCCTCCCTCTAATAGTTTCGGAGAGTCTCCACAGAAGTCAATTCCGGTGGATTTGAGAAAATTCTCAGGTGTACTTCCACCCAAAGCATACACTACCCTATCGAATTCTTGCACGCCATATTCTTCCTCTTTGAAAAAAACCAAAGGCTTATTATTTTCTGATACTTCTACTTTTGAAATATTGCTTCCGTAAATAATTTTTACTTTATTACATTTTTCCAATTCCTCAATACTTTGTTTATTAAATACATTCATTTTTTCAAAGCTATTTCTTCGATAGGAAATAGTGACATCGTTGCCCATTTCCACTAAATATTGGGCAAATTCCGACGCTGAATCTCCACCACCGACAACTAATATATTCTCATTATTTGCTTTAAAAGAGGTAATATCAAAATGTATTCTTTTTTTTAATCTCAAAGGTAATTTATAGTCGGGTTTATTTGGCTTTCCGAATATACCAATTGCTATCACAACTATTTTTGATTCATATTGACCTTTATTAGTAATGATTTTGAAATAATCGGTATGATTATCATCATGTTTCTCTATTTTTAGAACTTCCTCTTTATAATTAACTTGGACTTCAGTCTTTTCAATGGCTTTATCCAAATAGTTAATCGTATCGTGTTTGGTTCCGTCTTCTAAACACATAACTCCGTGACAAACGGCTGGCATACCCTTATAATTTGCAGTCACAAGTTTTTTCTCAGGATACAAAGATCTAATTACCCAAGAGTGTGCTTCAGCCTTGTCCACTATCAAAATATCATTAGCTTCCAGTCCGGCTGCTCTTGCCTCCATAGCCAAGGATATTCCTGCAGGCCCCGCACCTAAGATAAAAAGTTTATATTTTTTCATAAGCGAAATGACATTATATTAAAATTATACCCACATACATCTCAAATATAGCAAATAATAACTCCATATTTGCCATTATAACAAAATATAACAAGATTAGTTCAAATGATCACATCTATTCAATAAAACAATATAAAAAATACTAAAAAATAATATTATTTTTTGCAACGCATTTTTTCCTTGAGTCCAAGTATTAGTATA
>JALVAD010000569.1 GCA_027011385.1 Saprospiraceae bacterium
ACATTTAGGGTTTGGGCGGTTTTTGGGTTGTGGATGCCTAATAATTGCTCGCCTTGCCATTGGTAGAACTTGGTTTCGCCGTTTGTTGCTTGGGAGGCTATACATTTGAAGCCTGAGTATAAGAAACGGATGGTTTTAACGGGACGTCCCGTTTTGGCGTCGATTACGACCTTTTCTATACGTCTGCCGTTGGCATCGTATTTGAATTTTAAAACTTGTGTTTTTGTGATTACTTTTGATAGACGGTTGTTTAGGTTGTAGTAGTATTGCGCGTCTGGTGTGGCGATTAGGTTGCCGAATTCGTCGTATAGGTACTTTTCGGTTGCGATTTGATTTGCACTGTTGTAGGCTAATTGCACCACATCGCGATTGTGTCTGTATTTGGTTCTGTTGCCGATGGCGTCGAAGTTGTATTTGAAAAGTTGTTTGCCGTCGGCGGTTTTGGCGATTGCTTTGATTAATTGGTTTTTCTTGTCGTATTTGTATTTCCATGAGTCGTTGAAGTATTTTGCAGCGACACGACGGTTGAGTTTGTCGTATTTGTAGGCAACGATTGTTTTGCTTTGGTTGTCGACTGTCAACACTTTAGATATTAAACGGTTCCCTTTGTCGTATTTGTATGAGATCGACGAAGTCGGATGATGTATGACACTTAATTTACGGCAACCCATTAATCATTTCCTCTGTTTGTGAATGTGTTTATACTATTAAACATAACATATAGCAAGAAAAAAGCAAGCCACGAAGTGGGGGGATAAAAAAACAGAGTAAAAGTTGAACTCAAAAATCATCGTTCACTATTACTCCGTCATCGCTGGCATTTTATGATAAAAAGCTCTTATATCCATTTTTATAGGGTGATTATGGGCTGTAAGGGCATGTTTTTCAAGTATAAAATATCGTAACAAGCTAAAAGCAAATAAATTACAAATTCCTTATCAGGTCAGACCCCTTAATTCACCTTTGCAAGATAAGTGTACCACTTTCGAAAGCAAGTGTCATTTATTGCAAAAGGAAAACTCCTCTCTGTACACAGAAATTCTCATTGAACGACAAAAAAACAAAGAGCTTAATGAACGCTTAGCCAATTATAAAGAACTATCATCGATAATTGATGCTTTAAAAAAAGAGAATAAAGATTTGTGTAAAAAATTAAATCTCCGCAATAAGAGAAAAGAAAAGCCATATGGTGAAAATACATCGTCATCTAAGCAGACAAATAAACCACAGTCCTCAAAAGAGAATCAAGATAAAAAAGGGGGAGGTCAACAAGGGCATAAAGGGCACGGGAGGAAACTATTTTCTGAAGAGGATGCAGATAAAGTTGAAATGGCGCCTATGGATGAAAACCAAGCATGTACTTGTTGCCATGGGGAGCTAATTCGAATAGGAGAAAAAAAACGGTATTTTATAAAATATGAGCCTGCAAAAGTAGAGAAAGTAGTTTATAAGCAAACTCAATATTTATGTACTTCATGTAACAAAGTCCAGCCACTAAAACCTTTGTC
>JALVAD010000570.1 GCA_027011385.1 Saprospiraceae bacterium
ATATTTAACAGTTGATATTTGATTTTGTTATAATAATACCAAATAAACTCTAAAATGGCACATATATTCAATTTTAATTTTTCAATATTTTCAAGATAATATTACTGTTTTTTCATTAATTATTCATATTTTACGCCGCTTTTATAATAAAAAAATCAAAATGAGAAGACTATTCATCGCTTTAATCCTATTGTTCTCGTATATCAGCTCAGAAGCTTGTACGAATTTCCTGATAACAAAAGCTGCGACAACCGATAATTCAACCATGATTTCTTACAATGCTGATTCACATACGATGTACGGAGAATTGTATTATTGGCCGGCAGCCAATTACCCTCTAGGCACTATGTTGGATATATACGACTGGGACTCAGGAGCTTATCATGGAAAAATCAAGCAGGCTTTGCATACCTATAAAGTGGTGGGCAATATGAACGAATTTCAAGTAGCAATAGGAGAAACTACTTTTGGTGGATTGAAAGAACTTCATCACCAAAAGGGAGCTATTATTGATTACGGTAGTCTGATTTATCTTGCTTTGCAAAGGTCAAAAAGTGCAAGAGAAGCTATTAAAACCATAGCAGAATTATTGGCTGAATATGGTTATGCTAGCCATGGAGAATCTTTTTCAATTATGGATAAAAATGAAGTTTGGGTGATGGAGATGGTAGGAAAAGGTGAATTTGGTAAAGGTGCGGTTTGGGTGGCCAGACTCATCCCTGATGGATACATAAGCGCACACGCAAATCAAGCAAGAATACAAAAATTTCCTCAAAAATATAAAGACGGCGGCATATCTTCCGATGAATTGGATAAAATATTTGATCCAAAAGTGGTCGCTGTATATGCCGAAGATGTGATTAGTTTCGCAAAGGAACACGATTTTTACAAAGGGAAAGACAAAGATTTTAGTTTTTCAGATGTATATGCTCCTGTTGATTTTGGAGGAGCTAGATTTTGTGAATCGAGAGTTTGGTCTATGTTCAGACAAGTCAATAACGATATGGATAAATACGAATCCTATGCAATGGGATTTGATTTAGGTAATAGAATGCCTTTATTTATAAAACCTGATAAAAAAATCAGTTTGAAAGATATGATTGCATTTATGGGTGATCATTTTGAAGGCACAAAAATGGATTTCAGAGATGATCCGGGAGCCGGTCCATTTGGACTTCCATACCGATGGAGAGGATTGACATGGAAAGTAGACGGTGTAGAATATTTCAATGAAAGATCCACAAGCACACAGCAGACAGGATTCACTTTTATAGCCCAAGGCAGAAGTCAGTATCCTGATCCTGTGGGAGGAATACTTTGGTTTGGAGTTGATGATTCATATTTTACTGTTTACAATCCCATATTCTGCGGAGTACAAGACGTCCCTAAGTCTTATAGAAAAGGGTTTGGAAATATGATGAAATTTGAACCCGATGCTGCTTTTTGGGTTTTCAACCAAGTCTCTAATTTGGCTTACACACGATACAATGCTATAGCGCCATTGGTAAAAGAGGAGCAGTCCAAAATTGAAGATAAATACATTAAATCAATAAATATAATCTCAGAAGCTGCAACAAAACTATACAAAACCGATAAAGAATTGGGATTGCAGTATATTACTGATTATTCCACAGGACAAGCTGACAAAGTCGTTGAGCAATGGAAAGATTTGTATAGATTTTTATTTGCGAAATTTGTAGATGGTAATATTAAAAAGACTAAAGGTAGAGAATTTATTGATAATGGGAATGGGAGAAACATACCTATTTATCCTGACCAACCAGGCTATAGTGAAGAAAAATATAAAAAAATAATCAAAGAAACGGGCGACAGATACAAAATGAGGTAAAAATGCTTCTCACAAACTATGGATCAAGCTGAAAAGTTGTGGGTTAGCATCCATTCTTAGTTTTGGTAGTTGTTAAAAGACATTATTCATTTTAGTGACAAAAGGAGTTAAAATACGTTAAAAATGAATAGCTATTCCGATTTTGATAAATCGGTTCTCTCATTATTTAGTGACATTTAGTCAGTAAATTTCGTAAACGAACCATTCGTTCATTGTTTCGTTTTTTGTATCAAGACAAAAAATGAAAATATGGTTTATTTATTCAATATGGAAATACATCTTTTAATCCCCCAAACTTTTCGTCTTGATCCCAAACTATTCATTAAAATCTTTGATTAAAAATCTCGGGTTGCTTTTTTTGATATCTCGTAAAGTCGTTGAAGAAAGTACATCATGAATACGGCTGTTGATTTCAGCCCATTCTTTATGCATTTTGCACTTCACGCTGTAAGTACAGTTTTTCAATCCGAAAAAACACTCGCTCTGATTGAATTTTTCACCTGCAGCCAATACTATATCCAATAAAGAAATATCGTCCAACTTCCTTGCTATAACATACCCTCCATATTTGCCTTGGACACTTTTGATAATATCACTCTTAGAAAGTTTGGTCATCAATTTTCGCAGATATCTTTGGGGAATATTCAACTCCTCAATTATATCTGTAGCCTTGTACATTCTTTTTTCATCAAGGCACATATAGCTCATGATTCTCAATGCATATTCTGTAGTCGTGCTAAAATTCATCGTGATATTTTTAAAATATTAAACATATCAATAGCAAACTTGTTCAAATTTTTACAAATCATACCCATATTTTAATATTCTGGATTTTGCCTCCTCTAATTTACGGATACTATTAGTCAAAGAAATTCTCACGAACCCCTTTCCATTTTCTCCAAATATTCTACCGGGTGTAATAAATACTTTTGCTTTTTGAAGGATATTTTCGACCATCTCTTCCTCGTTTAATCCGGGTTTGACCCTACCCCATACAAACATACCGGAACTATTTTTATCATAGGTACAGTTTAGAATATCCATAATTTCCCAAACTTTAGTCCTTCTTTTTCTATACAAATTATTCATATTTTCAATCCATTGTGCATCCATGTTCAATGCTTTCGCTCCTGCTAATTGTACCGGTTTGAACATTCCCGAATCCATATTGCTTTTGAACTTCATTACCTCATTTATATATTTTTTATCTCCAATAAGCGCTCCTATTCTCCAACCTGCCATATTATATGTTTTGCTCAATGACACCAACTCAAGCGCAACATCTTTAGCTCCTTCAATAGCCATAATACTTAATGGTGTATCGTTGAGGATAAAATTATAAGGATTATCATTGACCAAGAGTATTTGGTGCTTTTTTGCAAAGGCAATTAGATTTTCAAAAAGCTGCTTACTTGCCTTTGCTCCGGTAGGCATATGAGGATAGTTAATCCACATAATTTTGACATCATTTAAGTTCTGTTTCTCAATGGAATCAAAGTCCGGATACCAACCGTTTTCTGAAGTAAGGTCATATTTCAATATTTCCGCTCCTGCCAATAAAGAAGCAGAAGTATATGTTGGATACCCCGGATCAGGCACTAAAACTTTATCTCCTTTATCCAAAAAACTCATAGCAATATGCATAATCCCTTCCTTCGAGCCTGCTAATATCTGTATTTCTTCATTTGCTTTTACATGGACAGAAAAATTGTTTTTATACCAATCAGAAAATCCAACTCTTAGCTCTTCAATCCCTTTGTAAGATTGATATCCATGGTTTCCTTCATTCCCGGCAGATTCAATCAAGGTGCTAATAACTCCGGAATCAGGTTTTAAATCTGGGCTACCGATACCAATATTGAGCACATCGTCCCCATTTGAATTCATCTCAGAAATCTCTGCCATTTTTTTTGCAAAATAATATGGTTTTATATGCTTAATTCTATTTGATGGTTTTACTATCATGTTAATGCATTTTTAATCAAAACTAATTGATGTTTTTTATATACACCCAATTCTTCTGTCACCAATGTACATTCCTTAATATCGTTAATCAATTTTTTGTATAGCTCTACATTCTCAAATTCCAAATCGATATGAAAATAATACTCACTCATTGAGCCCATGACTGGATAAGACTGTAGTTTACTCATATTGATGTCATATTGTGCGATATTATTCAGTACATTTAGCAGACTTCCTTTTTCATCTTTGACCCTGATATAGATTGAGGCCTTATTTTCATCACCGATTATATCCGGTTTTATCCCATTTTTTTTAACTACAAAAAATCTTGTATAATTGACTTCGGAAGTCTCAATACTTTCTGCCAAAATATCCAATCCATATAGTTTTGCGGCAGTTTTACTGGCAATAGCGGCAATATTTGTCAATTTTTTTTCTGATATTTTTTTTGCGCTCAATGCCGTATCTTCAGTCTCTATCAGCCGGACTCCATTTAATGATTTTAGATATTTCATACTTTGGTTTAGAGCCATAGGATGAGAAATTATCTCTTTTATATCTTTGATTTTTTGTCCAGGCAAAGCCATAAGATTATGCCTTATCCTAAGGTATATTTCCCCTACTATCAAAAAATTATTCTCTCTCAATAATCTATAATTTTGTAATAGACTTCCCGCTATTGAATTTTCGATAGCCATCATTGCAAAATCAATGCTTTTATCCCCTGACAATTTTTCAGCCAATATTTCAAATGTCATCGCAGGCACTATTTTGATATTCTCTCCATCAAAATATTCATTGGCAGCTTCTTCGTGAAAAGCCCCGGGATATCCTTGTATCAAAACCTTTTTGCTCATTCTTTCAATAGTTTATTAGCCATAAAAAAAGTCCTCAAAAATAAATTTGAGGACTTTTATATGTTTTTTCTATATTTCAGCTACAACATACAATGTCCTCTTTTATTCCAAAAGCTGAAATAAAAAGAGAAACAATAATTGCTAAAATATTTATTATTCACTTGTTTAAATTTAGTTTTATGGAGCAAATATATGGAAACATATCAATTTTGCAAATAAATATGGAAAAAATTCAAACCACCAAATCTTTCTCACTAATGACTTTTATTCCTTTATCCATTAATAATTGGGCAAATATGCCATTTCCTTTAATAAGTTTACCTTCAAAACTACCATTGTAAACATATCCGACACCGCAAGAAGGAGAATTAGATTTCAATATAGCTTTATCGCATCTTGCCAACAGGGCAATTCTCAATGCCTCTTGTGCTCCAAATCTGAATTGCTCAGTCACATTTTCACCATTTTTATTCATTACCTTATTGCCGGTTATTTCCGCAGGTATACGAGGCGTGGGAAGTCCTCCTAATTGTTCAGGACATACCGGAATAGCAACCCCATTATTAACCATATCTACTATATGTTGGTAAGGGGTGGATTGTTGTTTATAATTACATTTGACACCGGCTAGGCAAGCACTTACAACTTTCATCTTCGTAAAATTAGTCGCCAATTACCACTAATAATTGATTTTTATTAACTGCATCACCTTCTTTTACTTCGATGGATTTGATAATTCCGGAGGAAGGTGCTTTGATCAGGTTTTCCATTTTCATCGCTTCCAATGTAAGCAGAGTATCGTTTTTTTCAACTTGCTGCCCATCTTTTACTTCAATCTTCAATACCAAACCAGGCATAGGTGATTTTATTTCCCCCGAACCAAGCTTTTTAATATCAGAAAAGCCCATTTCTTCCAACATTTGATCTAAAGAATCCTTTATATCCAGTTCAATTTCTTTATCATTTATATTTAGGATATAGTGTTTTGTATCACAATCCTTACTATTTTCCAAGGATATAATATAAGATTTATTATTGTGTATCACATGATAAGAC
>JALVAD010000571.1 GCA_027011385.1 Saprospiraceae bacterium
ATTTGAAAAAGAAATGAACGCCTACATCGCCACACAGATTGATAAAGAAATCGCCGAAATCAAGCAAAACACTGATTTGATAGAAAACTTTGATGAATACACTGAAGAAGATATCCGCAATATGGCAAAAGAAAATGCCAAGGATAAGTATATCCGTCGCAATATGAAAGATTACCTCAACACATATTTCTCCGACCCACAAGCAATGGTTACTACGGATACATTTATATGTGATAATGGAGGATTTGAAGATGATTTTTTGTATTATAAGGGATATACTGCTACGTATGAGAAAGGCAGTAATATTTGCACTCCTTTGGGTTACTTTGGAAACGAAGTTGTATTTACACAGGCTTCATTACCCACAAGTAAAAGATTTGAAATAGTCACTTCCGGTCTTGATGACCTGACAGGAATACAAAGAGTGAAGTTTGGAAATAAAGCCCTTAAGATTAATGACAGGCATGGTCATATTCATAATTGTTCAGGAGATTATGGAGTCGATAAAATAGTTAAACGGTTTAAAGTATCTAAGGAAAATAAAGATTTCACAATTTGGTACTCAGTAGCATTAGAGAATCCTTCCGGTCATGAAAACCAACAACCTTTTTTGAACATCAAATGTGATAGAGCACCGGATAATGAATTGTGTTTTGATGCTGATATTATCAAATGTGCGCAACACCTTAGCGATCCATGTGCTTATGATAGCATTGATGTCTTAGATTGGTCATGTCATAGATTTAGAATTCCGAATGAATATATTGATAGCATAGCTACTTTAGAGATAACTGTTGGAGATTGCGGGAAAGGAGCACACTTCGGATATGCCTATTTTGATGGTATATGTGAGGAATGTGATAGTAGTAGTGCCTTAGGGAATATTTATCTTGACCCAGATATTGATTATTATTCCTGTTTTGGTGATTCAGCAATAGTATGTGGAAATTATTCATTTCCATCCATCTGCGGGCAGTGGACTGGTTTTAATATAAATATTCCGGGCTTTAATATCACCAATATGGAAATAGATTCCTCCAATATGACATTTTGTTTTAATGTACCAAAATCAAACTTTACACAATTAGATTGTCGCGACTTATATGCTAAAATAGATTTTTACAATGATTCACTAACTATGCCTACACAGTATAGTAATACGATAGAGATATGTAAGAGCAAATACAGTATTTACTTTTCAAATATTGTAGTTGGCGAATGTGAGGATAATAATACAAATCCGAATATTTCAGATGATTATTATTATGTTTATCTCGATGTTTACACCTATAATGAGGATTGGATTATTGAAAGAGAACTTGTAGATCCATACCCAAATGAACCAATGACCAAAATAATAGCTACAGGAACAGGGGATTCATCATTGATTTTAGGTCCTTTTTTGATACAAGAGGGCGATTGGTGGTTGAATAATTCAGTAAATTGGTGCTTTGGAAGTGAAGATTTTATCCAAGCTCCGGATTATTGCTCGGGTTGCGATAAGTT
>JALVAD010000572.1 GCA_027011385.1 Saprospiraceae bacterium
TTCATTAATTATGAGCCTTCCCACTGTTCAGTCCAATCACTCTCCTGTAGAAATCTTGCTAGATGTTACGGGACAGGTCTAATTTCTTATTGTCATATTTTTCCACGCTGCTTCCCAGCCTCCCGTTTCTCCACTCCGTTTATGAAACCGGAGTAGCCGCCAACCAGCAATTCTTTCTCTATCAAGTGAAATTTATTCACTATTGCTCCAACTGATAAATATGCTTCAGACTTCTAGCTTTCTCGTCCAAATCCAATCCATAACCAATAACAAATAAATTCTCGATTTCAAAAGCCTTAAATTTAATCGGATAATCATGCTTAAACGCAGCAGGCTTAAACAATAGAGAGGCAATCTCAATAGACTTTGGAGTTTTGTTTTTAAGATCTTCAATAAAAAACTTTAAAGTATTACCGGTATCTATTATATCCTCAACAATCAATAGATGCTTCCCTGTGATATTGAGATCCAGAGGGATTTTTACCTTGATTTCATTTTGAGAATTCATCCCAACATATGACGAGAATCTCACAAAATGCACTGCGTGATCAATATCAAAATGCCTTAACAAATCAGCTGCAAATATATATGCTCCCTTCAATACCACAATTACATCGACGAATTTGCCTTTATATTCCTTATTTATTTGCTCAGCTAAAGCTATCACTTTCTCTTCAAGCAAATCTTTGTCTATCATTTTTTTAAAAACCATTCCATTTAAAGCCACAGAAGAAGCCATAATTTACTATATTTTTTAATTACAAAAATCAAAGTTAATACAATTAAATTATAAACCAAATCTCAACGATTTTTTATACTATTTTTCGCTAAAACTAGCTTATTCATCATAAAATTGAACATTTTAAACAAACGTTTGCGGAAATAATAATTTTTTAGCTACCTTAGCATTTATTAACCCGCATTATTCACGGGTTTTCGTAGTGAGAGTTCAAAACACCAACCTGCCCGCCGTACAAAGTACTTTGGCAGGTGGGTAGTAAAGGGAAGCGCAAGAAATTTTTGGCGAGTAAATGGACACCCATTTTTGAGGCATAAAATTTTTAAGCATTGGCTTTAATTGCAGGTAGTTTGAGCTCGTAATAGAAATACTTGTGAATAATGCGGGTTAAAGTGAATAAAAGAAACATAAATCTAAAGCATAAAAATGAAAAAGTACAAGCATGTTGATTATCTATGGAATAAGAAATATGAAAAACAAATAGAAAACGATGAAGTTGAATTATTGATATATCGCTCCAATCTGTTGGGGGCTGATTTGAGAATTACCAATTTCGGAGGAGGAAACACAAGTTGCAAAACTACTGAAATTGACCCATTGACAAAAACAGAAACTGATGTAATGTACGTCAAAGGCTCAGGAGGTGATATCGGCACGATTAAAAGGAATGGTTTTGCTGCCCTATACATGGATAGGCTAAACCATATGCGCACTATCTACAAGGGGCTGGATTACGAGGATGAAATGGTTGGTCTTTATACAAGATGCTTATTTGATCTCGATTCAAAAGCGCCATCTATCGATACTGCGCTTCACGCTTTTTTACCTTTCAAGCACATAGATCATTTACATCCTGATGCTGTTATCGCAATAGCTGCAACAGTGAACAGCAAAAAACTTACCAAGGAGATTTGGGGAGATAAAATGGGCTGGCTACCATGGCAAAGACCGGGGTTTGATCTCGGAATAAAACTATCTCAATTGGTTGAAAAAAATCCCGATTTGAATGGAATAATCCTTGAAGGACACGGCTTATTCACTTGGGGAAATACTTCTTATGAATGTTATATAAATAGCTTGGATGCGATAGAGAAAGCAGGTCTATTTTTAGAGAAAGCCTATAAAACAAAGAAAAGTTTTGGTAATACTAAAACCAAAAGCTTAGCTAAGAAAAAAAGGCTTGATCAAGCGGCAAAAATATCACCTATTTTAAGAGGATTATGCTCAAGCGAACAACTAATGATAGGTCATTTTACTGATGACAAACGGGTTTTGGAATTTATAAATAGCGAAAGAGTTGAAGTTCTTGCACCAATGGGGACTTCCTGCCCCGATCATTTTCTAAGAACGAAAATAAAGCCTCTGGTTCTAAATTTAAAAGCCGAAGAAAAACTTAGCGACTCTAAGTCTATAAAGGAAAAAATAACGGCTTTATTTGAAAAATACAGAAATGATTATATTGACTATTACAATAATCATAAACGGGATAATAGTCCGGACATGAGAGATCCTAACCCAGTAGTTATCCTATATCCGGGGGTCGGGATGTTTACTTTTGCTAAAAACAAACAAACGGCAAGAGTCGCATCTGAATTTTATATCAATGCTATCAATGTGATGAAAGGTGCTGAAGCTGTTTCAAAATACAAAGCACTACCGCTTCAAGAGGCTTTTGATATTGAATATTGGTTACTCGAAGAGGCTAAACTAAAAAGGCAGCCCAAAGAAAAGCCTTTATCAAGAAGAGTTGCAATTGTCACCGGAGCAGGTGGTGGAATCGGTAAAGCTGTGACGGAAAAACTCATTGAAGAAGGTGCGGTTGTAGTAATGACCGATATAAACAAAGAAAATCTAAAAGAAGCAGCAAGCGGTTTTGGTAAAGATAATCATACTTACATAGTAAGCGATATCACAAAATCAAAATCGATAAAAAAAGTTTTTAAAGCCGCGTCAATCGCTTTTGGGGGAGTTGACATCTTGGTCAATAGTGCAGGTATTGCTATTTCGAAAAAACTGGAAGATACGGAAGAAAAAGACTGGGATTTGCTTCAAAACATCTTGGTTAAAGGTCAATTCCTGTTGGCTAAAAATGCAACATTGGCAATGAAAAAACAAGGTTTCGGAGGGGATATAATCAATATCGTTAGTAAAAACGCCCTTGTCTCAGGCCCAAATAACATTGGATATGGAACATCAAAAGGAGCTCAACTTCATATGTCCAGACTATTAGCTGCAGAGTTAGGTTCAGACAAGATCAGGGTCAATGTCGTCAATCCGGATGCTGTAATAATCGGCAGTAAAATATGGGAAGGCAAATGGGCGGAAGGCAGAGCCAAAGCTTATGGAATAAAAGTATCAGAGCTACCGGTCTTTTACGCAAAACGAACACTTTTAAATGAAATTATATTGCCTTCAGATATCGCTTTAGCAGTATCAGCATTTTTAATTGACTTGAAAAAAAGTACAGGTAATATCATCAATGTTGACGGAGGAATAGCACCGGCATTTCCTAGATAATAATTTTAACATAATAAAATATTGAAATATGAAATTGTCAAAATCTGATATCACAAGACATAATGATTCATTATTTAAAAATCATAAAAAAAAGTACGATTTCCTTAAAGTCGAAATTGAGAACTTGGATGAAATCACCAATCAAATCGCTGCATACAATGTCGCTGTTCCAAGTTGGGCGCTAGGAGCAGGAGGAACGAGATTCGGAAGATTTGGCTTTGGTGGTGAACCATCTAATCTTTTTGAAAAATTATCAGATATTGGCATTATTCATGCTTTGACAAAATCTGCAGGGGCTATTTCCCTTCATATTCCTTGGGATATTCCTGAAAATCCCGGAGAAATAAAAAAACATGCAGAACAATTAGGTATATTATTCGATGCTATGAATTCAAATACCTTCCAAGACCAAGAGAATCAGAAATATAGTTACAAGTACGGCTCACTTTGCCATGTTGATAAGGATGTAAGGCAACAAGCGGTGCAACACAATAAGGAAGTTATAGATTATGGAAAAGCTTTAGGCTCAAAATCATTGACAGTGTGGCTTGCGGACGGTTCAAATTTTCCGGGACAATTAAATTTCAGAAGAGCATTGAACAATACTCTTGAAAGCCTGCGAGAAATATATGCCTATTTACCTGATGACTGGAAAATGTTTATCGAATACAAACCTTATGAGCCAAACTTTTACTCTATGGTAATCCAAGATTGGGGAACGTCTCATTTTTTGGCAAGCAAACTGGGCAAAAAGGCGTTTACTTTGGTTGATTTGGGGCATCATTTGCCCAATACCAATATCGAACAAATAGTTGCAACCTTGATGATGGATGGTATGCTTGGCGGATTCCATTTCAACGATAGCAAATATGGCGATGATGATTTGACAGTAGGAGCTATCAAACCATATCAATTGTTTTTGATTTTCAATGAACTGGTTTACGGAATGAAAAATAATCCGGCAAACAATCCTGTTCCGGCTTGGATGATTGACGCTAGTCACAATGTAAAAGACCCACTCGAAGATATTATTCAATCAATAAACGCTATTGAGACTGCCTATGCCAAAGCATTATTAGTTGACCAAGAAGCGCTGCAGGAAGCTCAAATGAGAAATGATGTTGTACACTGTCAAAATATTTTGCAAAATGCATTCAATACAGATGTTCAACCCATTCTAGCTCAAGCCAGAGTACTTAACAATGCTTCGATCAATCCCATAGCAACATTCAGAGATTTTGACATAAGGAAAAAACTTATTGATGAAAGGGGGGTAGAAACGACTGCTACAGGTTTGTAACAATAAAAAATATTTTATGTTGACCTTGATTTTTGACATAGGCAAAACCAATAAAAAGTATTTCATTTTTGATGAAAATTTTAATGTTCTATACCAAAATGAAACTGTTTTTCCTGAGACAATTGACGATGACGGATTTGCTTGTGACAGTATTGATTTGTTAACGGAATGGTTATTAGAAACATTTGACAAAGTAAAAAAAGAATTTGATATTACCCATGTAAATTTTTCTACCTATGGAGCATCTTTTGTTCATTTGGATAAAGACAATTTGCCCGTCACGCCTCTTTATAATTACCTCAAACCAATACCAAAAGACATTGAAGATAAGTTTTTATCAAAATTCAATAATAAAATGGATTTTTCATTAAAAACATCATCACCATACCTCGGCATGCTAAATTCCGGCATCCAATTATTTTGGTTAAAGTATAAGAAGAGCAAAAGCTATATAAAAATCGATAAATCGCTGCATTTACCACAGTATTGCAGTTATTTGTTTTCAAATAATCTTATAAGCGAATATACAAGCATCGGCTGTCATACCGGTTTGTGGAATTATAGAGAAAATTGTTATTCCGATTGGGTAAAAGCTGAGAGTATTGCCACCAAATTCCCTGAGATTACAGATTCCGGTACCGTTTTTAAGCGCGATAATATAAACATTGGAATTGGAATCCATGATAGTTCAGCTGCTCTTATTCCTTACTTAAAAGGCTCTAATAATAAATTTATTTTGATATCCACAGGAACTTGGTCTATTTGTTTGAATCCGTTCAGTAAAGCAGATTTAACAGAAAACGATTTGAAAAATGACAGTTTGAATTTTATGCAAACCGACGGTCGTCCTGTCAAAGCTTCGAGATTATTTCTTGGACACGAGCATCAGATTCAAGTCAGGAAACTTAATAAACTATTTGCTAAAGAATCCGCTTATTTTAAAAAAATAAAATTTGACAAAGATATTTTTACAAAGTTGAAAAAAAATCAGGATAAAGCATTCTTCTTCGAAAGTTGGGAATCTATTGACAATCGAAATTTTGCCATCGAAAATCTTGTCGATTACGCAGATGCTTATCATCAACTTATAATAGAACTAGTGGATAGACAAATCAAATCCTTGAATTTGGCAATTGGTTCAAATCAAGAAATAGATACTATATATA
>JALVAD010000573.1 GCA_027011385.1 Saprospiraceae bacterium
ATTCGGGTTAATAAATCATAAATCATACAATGTTTTTAGTTTTTAACTGATGAAAAAATATATTTAGCTATTTATTAAAGGAAATCAAGTTTTCAACTTCTGAACCTGATAGAGTTGAATTATCAAAATCAAAAGGAGAAAAAATTGAATTGACTTGTAATTTGCCTACTTCACAATAATCTCATCTACAAATACCCATGCTTTGCCTCCTGCACCGGGATGCCACTTTGGACAAACTCCAATGTTTTTAGCTTGAACTTTTATATACTTGGCTCTTCTGTTAAGATTCTTTATAGTGAATTCTTTGATTACGGTTTGCATTTCAGTTTGGGGAATATCGTTTTTGATAGTTTTTACAGTATCAAATGTTTTTCCGTCAGTAGAGATTGAAAAAACTACTCGTTCCGGTAACCAAATCCAAGAGTTTGCTGATTGTAGAAACTCCGCTCCGATAGTATTTACATCGCTTAGTTTTCCCAAATCAACTACTGCTTCAAAATCTGTGCCTTGATAACCTTGCCAAGTCATATCGGCAAAATTGGTACTTCCTCTTATTTGGTCGATTAATCCCGTCTGCCCACCTCCCGTGTATTGGGAATTATAGGGGTATTTTACCTTGATTGACCTGCCTTTTTTAAGTTTATAATATACGGAAGATACCACATAGCTTTTTTCGCCTTTATTTGATTGTGCATAAAATTTCAGTTTTGTAGATTTGTTTATTACGATTGGTTTTTCGTATAATTTATAATTTCCATTGTCGATACTGAAGTAAATGTCATAATCGAAAATATGTTTTAATTCTATTCTTTTACTGTCATAAAAGGTTTGAACGGAATTCTCAACATAGGGTGAGGGTGTCAACAGATATTTGTCGATTGTAGATATTGGACTTTCTTGGGCGGTAATAGCCCAATTGTAGTTAGGAGTATTTCCCATTTCGAACACCAATTCACCCCCTTTGATTATATCAAAATGCGATATGTAGGATTTGTTATATGGTTTTTCATTTAACATTACAGACTGAATATAGATATTTTCAGGAGAGTTGTTTTTTGCTGCTATTTTGAAAGTATTTCCATTTTCTAAATTGATGCTTATATCATCGAACTCAGGGCTACCGATTATGTAATCATTGCTACCTGGACATACAGGATAAAATCCCATAGCACTAAAGACATACCAAGCGGACATTTGACCACAGTCTTCATTTCCTGAAAGTCCGTCAGGTGCATTGTGATACATCTCATCCATGATTTTACGAACCATTTTTTGTGTCTTCCAAGGTACGCCTGCATAATTGTAGAGATATGCCATATGATGACTGGGCTCGTTACCATGAGCATATTGACCGATCAGACCCGTGATGTCAGCTTGATGTCTGCCAGTAGTCTTACTCGTAGTTGTGAATAGAGTATCAAGTTTGTTAATGAAGTTTCTTTTGCCTCCCATCATAGGTATTAAGCCTTGAACATCTTGTGGAACATAGAAACTATATTGCCATGAATTGGCTTCCGTATAGTTGAAATCCACTTCTTTTGGGTTAAAAGGGCTACGCCAGCCTCCGTTTTGCCTTGGGCGCATAAAATGTGTATTAGGGTCAAAAACATTTTTATAAAATTGCGCTCTTGTAATATATTTTCTGTAGTCTGCTTTATCGTTAAGGTATTCCGATACTTGGGCGATACTCCAATCATCAAAGGCATATTCCAGAGTTTTTGATACTGATTCACTGATTTTACCCGCTGATATGTATGAATTGTCTCTGTAAATATTCAATTCGGGTTTGTCTTGTTCCATACTGCTTTTCATAGCTGTATATGCTCGTCTGATATCAAATCCTTTGATGTTTTTCAATACTGCATCGGATATTACCGGTATCGAATGAATTCCAATCATGCAGTTTGTCTCATTACCTGCAAGTTCCCATACAGGTAATATACCGGATTGTTCCCATTGTCCGATAAAAGTATTGATAAAGTCGGCAGTGCGCTTTGGCTCGATTAGTGTATAAAGAGGATGAGCTGCCCTATAGGTGTCCCACAAAGAGAATACGGTATATGTGTCATGATTTTTGTTTGTGTGTATTTTATCATCCATACCCCGATATCGCCCGTCTATATCGCTAAACAAATTGGGTACAATTGATAAATGGTAGAGTGCAGAGTAAAAAATAGTCTTCGCATCTTTGCTGCCTCCTGAAACTTGTATTTTGTTAAATTGTTTATTCCAATCGTTTTCGGCTTGTCTTTTTACTGTGTCAAAATTCCATCCCGATATTTCAGCCTCAAGATTTTTTCTTGCTCCTTCGATATCCACTGAAGATATACCTATTTTTACGAGAATCTCTTTTTTATTATTCAATGTAAATTCAAAAAAAGCTTTGACGGAGTCTGCATTTTCTATTTTTTTATTATCATTTATCTTACTATTTACAATCAATTTTGATACATCGAAATCTTGTGAGAATTGCATCGAAAAAAATATTTTTTGATTGGTAGCCCACGCAGAAGAATTTCTATATCCTTCGATTTTGTTTTTACCGATTATTTTAATGCCTGAAGCTTTGACAAAATCTCGGTGTTTAAGGTCTAAAAATATCGTGGCTTTATCTTTTTTAGAAAATGAATATCGGTGAAAACCGCATCTTTTTGTAGTGGTCAAATCAACGGTTACACCATAGTCATCAAGAAAAGTATGGTAATATCCGGGATGTGCTTTTTCATTACTGTGTTTGAAACTAGAACCGGGCTTATTCTTTTCGAATCTCTTTACCTTTCCTTGAATAGGAAGTATTAAAATATCTCCATAGTCAGAGACACCTGTTCCGCTTAAATGAGTATGAGAAAAACCATAAACAATTGAATCGCTGTAATGATAAGCACTACATCCGTCCCAACCCGTCAATCTTGTGTCGGGACTCAGCTGAACCATACCAAATGGAACAGTTGCTCCCGGGAAAGTATGCCCGTGTCCACCGGTGCCGATAAAAACATTAGTGTTATCATTGCTTATGCTTTGGGAGTTAATACTATTTGCCAATAATATAGATGCTATAATCAAAAAAATAATTTCATGTTTCATGTTTTTAATTTTTTAATTTAAACAAGGAACACCAAACAAAAAACAAAAAAAACAATCACTTGTATCCTTACAATTCCCTGATGCACTCTCCTTGCAAAAGGTCTCCCGACCTCTTTGCAAATATCCAAACTTCAATCCTTCCATTTCCCTTTTTTATATCCTTTCCAGCCGTAATAAGTCAAATAAATATAGCTCACTATCGGTACTATAAACGATATCTGTACACCAAAATTATCTGCGGTTGCTCCTTGAATAAGCGGAATAATAGCTCCTCCCAGAATCATCATTACCAATAGTGATGACCCTTGGCTCGTATATTTGCCCAATCCATCAATCGCTAAAGTAAAAATATTGGACCACATAATGGAATTAAAAAGTCCCATGGACAATAAAGACCATAGTGCTACCTGACCTGAAGTATTTAAAGCAATAACTAATAAAATCACATTGACTAAAGCAAAAATCATCAAAGTCTTAGCCGGTAGTGATTTTCCGAAAAGAAATGC
This sequence comes from Saprospiraceae bacterium, assembly GCA_027011385.1. Lineage (GTDB taxonomy): Bacteria > Bacteroidota > Bacteroidia > Chitinophagales > Saprospiraceae > JADJGA01. The sequence continues at coordinate 3,591 of JALVAD010000573.1, forward strand.
AAATAAGTTAATCCCAATAAATATCAAGAAAGGAAGAACGCTCGAAAGCTTGAAAGTGAAATTACTTTCTGTCCAAACTACCAGATAGATAACTACAAATACTAATAAAGACAGTCCAATCATCATTGAGTATTTTTTTACCATATTCTTCATTTCACTCATTGATATTGCGCCCAGAAATCTTCCAATCATAGCGCCGCCCCAGTAAAATGCTAAAAAAGATTTTGCTTGCATTTCGGCTATTGCCAATTTTTCATTCATATAATTTATCAATATACTACCGATGCTGACTTCTGCTCCTACGTACATGAATATCGCAATCATACCAAAGACAAGTTGCTTGTATCTTAAAGCTCCGGATCCCTTTGGTAATTCGTGTTCGATATTAAGTGAAGGCAAATCCGTCAGTTTGATGATTATTGCCATCAATACAAATACAGCTGCAAATATCAAGTACGGTAGCTGTACTCCATAAGCAGATATAGCTTCTCCTGAGTTGAGTTTGATGGGTTCACCCAAGCTATTTAGAAAAGGTTTTCCCCACTTGATAAAATAATGAAATACAAAATACCCACCGATTACCGGAGCGATAGTGGTTCCAAATGAATTGAATGCTTGTGAAAGATTCAATCTGGAAGATGCTGTTTCATCCGAGCCCAATCTTGCAACGTAAGGATTAGCTGCTATTTGTAATAAAGTAAAACCAAGACCTAAAATAAATAGTGCGGACAGAAAAATGCCGTATATTTTCATTGAAGCAGCCGGATAAAATAGCAATAAACCAACGGCGGAAACCAATAGACCGGCAATTATTCCATTTTTATAGCCGATTTTCATTATAGGATCACCTTTACTCGCTGAAATAATAAAATAAATAACAGAACCGATAAAATAGGCTCCAAAAAATGCGAACTGAACAAGCATTGCTTCAAAATAATTCAGTTCAAATACTTTTTTCAAATAAGGTATTAGTATATCATTCATCGAGGTGATAAATCCCCACATAAAAAATAGTCCTGTGACAACTATCAATGGTTTTTTGTAACTTTTATTATTCATATTTTTATCTTTTTATTCTAGAATTAAAACTTATATCTCAATCCTCCAAATAAATTTTCAGATGATTTTGGAGTATCAATTGGTGCACGCGAATCGTATAGTATAGAATAAGTAATAGTGGCACTTAAACTTTTTGTTATGCTTAGGATTATTTTGGATTGCGAAGTAAACCTAAAATCCTTAAAATTATTTACTAATGGTTGGTAATAGCTGGTTGAATATAATTTTATTTTACCAGTAAAAGGAATTGAAGTAGAAAAATAACTACTCATTCTAATATCTCTATGTGTAATGTTTTGGACTGATTCCTCATCGTATTCGTACATTGTTGATAGTCCTAGATTACACTTATGTTTTTTGTCGCATATTTTATATCTTACTCCGGATCCAAAAAGCAGCCTAACCCTTAAAGATAATTGCTCATTGTATTGTGCTTGTCCAAAAGCTTCGAACCCAAATCTTTTACTTATTAATTTCGTGTATCTAAGGTGTTGAAAGCCTTCATTGATATAGTTTTTTTTATTGATCCTTGTGTAACTGATTTTACTTATTGAAAGCAATATTCTTTTTTTGAACTGAAATTCAACTTGAAATCCGGCTTTAATGCTAAATATCTCGCTTTTATTTCTTTTCCATTGCCCGCTTAAATCTCCTGTTTCATACCAGCCGATAGAATCAGTAAATGTACTCCTTTTATCTTCGATATTAACTATTTGACTGTATGAATTTAATTTCAGTAAAATGCCTAAGACAATAATGATAAGCCATTTATTTTTTATTGATAATTCCATTAGATTTATTATTCGGGGTTACAAAAAATCAAATATACAAAAACATTTTATTATCTATAAGTATTGAGGAAATTAGGTGCGTTTCATTTTTTAGCGTTGTGGATTGATTTTCGTGCTTATTGGTACATCTGCCCCCCCCCTTATGAAATATTCATAAATGAATTTCACAGGGCAGGCCTCATCCATCCCGCAAAAGCTTTGTACTCACCCTAATAATATTTCTTTACTTTGTTCCTCCCGGTTTCGGAGTCTACGGAGAAATAGGGAGTCAGAGGGCAGTGAGGCCAAAAAGCGAAAAAATGAAATGCACTCAGGAAATTTCATTATTATAATATTGATAATATTGCTTTTTTTAAATAATCAATTTTTACTCAATGAGACTTCTCATCTTGACAAAATATTCTCACTAGCCATGAGCCAAAGTGTCTTCGACCTCTTGGCGAAAAGCATAAACACTAACCATGAGTAGTACTTATGCATAATCCGCATCATTGTCTAAACTTTTCTTTTATGATGGAAAGTTAGCTATTTGATTTTACTTGGACAAGGTCTCTAAATTTGAGTTGATCTTTGCTTGAAATGAACTATTTTATGTATTATTTGTTTGGTTTCAAATATTTTAATTAGAAAAATATGAGAAAATATGTAATCTTGGCGACATTAATGGCTATTATTTCAGTTAATACTTTGAAATCACAAGATAAAATCGTAAAGCCGTCTTTAGTTAGAACTCCGGTCTATTTTGATATTTCTGCACCTTTAGCAGATATTGTAGCAGGAGATGATGAAGAGAAAGTGGAGCCAAAAGAAAGAAATGAGGGCTTAAGAAATAGAAATTACCCTTTTAAAGCAACGGCTCTGCCAAAGGGTGAGGATGCTGTTTGGCAAAAAAGAATGGGTGGAAATATATTGATAAAATCACGTAGTTTGGACAAAAATTTTGCGGGATTAAATGTTAATTCTATGCCTTCAGATTGTAATGGTACTATAGGACCAAATCATTATATGCAAACAGTAAATGCTTACTATGAAATTTATGACAGGGACGGAAATAAAATAACAGGTGCTAAAATGAATACTCTATTTGAAGGAGTAGCAGGTTCGGACAATAATGATGGAGATCCTATTATTATGTATGATCAAAAGGCAGATAGGTGGTTGGCAGCTGAATTCTCTGGGGTTAATAGTAATCCTGACTATATGATGATAGCTGTTTCTGAGACAAATGACCCCACCGGTTCTTGGTATAGATGGTCTTGGGAAACCAATGGCTTTCCTGATTATATGAAATTTGGGATTTGGCAAGATGGATATTATATGGGAGTCAATGCAAATGGAAATAATGAAGATGATATCTATGTTTTTGAAAGATCTAAAATGATAAATGGTGACTCTGATCCAAAAATGGTAGCTTTTGATAATCCTAATAGACCAAACAGTGGTTTCCATACGGTTTTGCCTATGGATAATGATGGTGATTTTGCGCCAAGTGGCACACCGGGACAGTTTATTACTATAAATGATGATGCTTGGGGAAATGGGGATGATGCATTGTGGGTTTTTGAATTACAAGTTGACTGGGCGAATACATCAAATTCTACTTTCCAAAGGACTCAAGTAATTTCTGTTAGTCCATTTGATTCGGATTTCGGTTCCAATCTTGATAATATAAAACAAAAAGGAACCAGTCAAAAGGTAGATGCAATTCCTCAAGTCCTGATGCATAGAGCACAATATAGAAATTTTGGAGACCATCAAACTGTAGTTTGTAATCATACAGTCGATGTTGATGATTCAGACCATGCTGGTATCAGATGGTATGAATTGGAGAATACAGGTAGTGGATGGAGCATAAGACAACAAGGAACATATGCACCGGATGGCCACAGTAGGTGGATGGCAAGTATTGCTATGAATGGTAATAAAGATATAGGGGTTGGGTATAGTGTCTCAAGTTCTAATTTATACCCAAGTATACGCTTTGCAGGGCAATCAGCTACTGAAAATGCAAATGCATCAGGTATTATTGATATTGCAGAGACATCGATCAAGGAAGGAACTCTTTCTCAAACCGATGCTGATAGGTGGGGAGATTATTCAAATATGTCAATAGATCCAACGGATGACAATGCGTTTTGGTTTACTACAGAATATGTAGGGAATGATACACCTAAATCGACTCGGATTGCATCTTTTAGCTTCGCTCCACCTCCATTGAATGCAGATTTTACTGCTGATAATACAAGTGTTTGTATTGATGAAGTAGTTAGTTTTACAGATAAAACAACCGGTAATCCAACTTCATGGAATTGGGATATTGCCGATGCCATATATGTTAATGGAACAAGTTCCACTTCTCAAAATCCTAAAGTCAAGTTTAATAATACGGGTTCGTATGATGTGACACTTTTAGTCAGCGACGGAGTTGATACTGATACAGAAACCAAATCCAGTTATTTAACGGTTAACAATATAATAGCCGATTTTACAGCTTCGCAAACAAATATTTCAGAGGGGGAAAGTGTGACATTCACAGATGATTCTCAATGCAACCCTACTTCATGGGAATGGACTTTTGATGGTGGAGATCCTGCGACATATTCCGGTCAAAACCCTCCTGCAATCAACTATTACAACTCAGGATCATATAGTGTTTCACTTACTGTCTCAAATGCCAATGGAAATGATACAGAAACAAAATCATCATATATAGTCGTGGATTCTCCTGATATTTTGATGAGCGATGCACAAAAGAGTACATGCAGTGCCAATTTCTATGATTCAGGAGGAGCAAATGACGATTATTCTGATGATGAAGATTTTGTATTGACAATAGCACCGGCTGATAATACAAAGCGAATACAAGTAAAATTTTCTAATTTTAACATTGAAAGTAGTTCCAATTGTAGCAATGATTATTTGGAAATATATGATGGAAATGACACTAATGCACCTTTGATAGGGACTTATTGCGGGACAGATTCTCCCGGTACAGTAGCTGCATCGGGAAGTGGAGGAAAATTGACATTTCATTTTGTCTCTGATAATCCGTTTTTTTCTAATTCCACAGAATCGGGTTGGATATCAAAATGTTCGTGTATTGAGACCAGTCTTCCATTGGATATCATAGATTTTAGCGGAAAAGTTAATGCTGACAACAACATATTATCATGGAATATAGTGAACGAAAATAATCTAGAAAAATTTGTGCTTGAAAAATCTTTTAATGGGATTGATTTTATACCTGTAAGTGAATTAAATTCAAAGAAATTAGAAAAGGGAATCAATTACTATCATATTGTTGATGACAGCCCGTATAGAGTGACTTATTATAGAATAAAAGCTATTGATATTGACGGGAAATATACGATGTCAAATACGATTTCATTGGAAAGGGAAAGTAAATTGGGCTTTGGGATTACAAGTATATACCCAAATCCCTCTAAAGATAATATCTCTGTAGGATTTTCTCTTAAAAAATCTACTAGAGGTATTGTTAGTGTTTTTATCTATTCTGTAACAGGGAAATTGATGAAAATGAGAAAGTATAGAATAGTTGATAACCAAAGTTTAGTCGATGTAAATTTGAAAATGCTTCCAAAAGGGGAATATATTCTAAAGCTTATTTGTGATGCGGAAATCGATGTAAAAAAAATCATAAAGGAATAAAAGATAACGAATTTATCAGGCATTTTGGTTTTCATTTAGTATAATACAATAATTCTTTGTTATTATTGTTAATTCTTTGATTATTATAGAACATATTTGAATCAAGTTTTAATTTTTCTTCATGATGAGCCCTAATATTATATTATTTGATGCTGAAGAGCGCAAGGAATTACTACCTCTTACTTTTACAAGACCTGTTGCAGATTTGCGTATTGGTATTTTGAGAATCTATGAAAAATGGGAGAAGCGATTTGGTAAAAAAGTGAGTTTCCTTACTGAGGATTATTTATCTAACAAATTTCAACTCGCCATAGAGGACGATAATATTTTGATTAATGGTTCTCTTCTGCCTAATAGGAAAATATTAGCAATAATTAACAGGCTTAATCAAAATGAAGCTATTGTATGCAACGATAGCTTATTGGCAGTAAGAATGAATAGAGAAGATGTGAAAAAGCTGAATGAGTTGGACTTTAAAGATTATTCAATCAAAGATATAAGCGAGTTTAATTGTACGACTAAAGTAAATCATCTGTGGGATTTGTTCCTGATGAATGATGAAGAATTGAGAAAAGATTTTGAATTATTGACAAATAATAAAAGGTCATATAAGCTGTCGCCAAGTAATACAAAATTAGGGGAGGGGGGACTGTTTATTGAAAAAGGGGCGAAAATCGAAGGAGCTTTTTTTAATACAAATAGCGGTCCGATATATATCGCCAAAGACGCAGAAGTAATGGAGGGGAGTATGATAAGAGGCCCATTTTTCTTAGGTGAAAGTTCGACTGTTAAAATGGGAGCTAAGATATATGGTGCCACAAGCATCGGCAATCATTGCAAAGTCGGAGGGGAACTGAATAATGTCATTTTTCAAAATTATTCCAATAAAGCTCATGATGGTTTTCTCGGTAATGCTGTAATCGGAGAATGGTGCAATATCGGTGCAGATACCAATAATTCCAATCTGAAAAATAATTATACTCATGTGAAAGTTTGGAACTACGGGAAAAATAAATTTGTCGATACAGGTTCACAATTTTGTGGACTATTTATGGGTGATCATTCCAAAACCGGGATAAATACGATGTTTAATACTGGCACGGTCGTGGGAGTCAGTGCCAATATATTTGGCCCCGGATTTCCTAGAACATTTATTCCTTCATTTTCTTGGGGAGGCAATCACGGCTTCACCTCATTCAAAATCGAAAAGGCTTTTGAGACAGCAGAGACCATGATGAAAAGACGCGGATTGGAACTAACGGAAACAGATAAAAAAATCCTGACTGAAATCTATAATAATTCGGCAAAGTATAGAGTCTGGGAGAAGTAATATTGCCACTTTTGTATAGTGGAGTAAAAAAATCTGAGATCTTAAATCGTTAATCAGTGTTCGATATTCAGATTGAATAACGAATATCGATTAACGAATAATGATATTAGAAGTATTGGAATAGGGGTAGAAAAATCTGAGATCATAAATCGTTAATCAGTGTTCGATATTCAAACAGAATAATGAATGTCGATTAACGAATAATGATATTAGAAGTATTGGAATAGGGGAAGAAAAATCAAAAATCTTAAATCGTTAATCAGTGTTCGGAATTCAAACTGAATAATGATATCGATTAACGAATAATGATATTAGAAGTATTGGAATAGGGGTAGAAAAATCTGAGATCTTAAATCGTTAATCAGTGTTCGATATTCAAACTGAATAATGGATATTGATATAACGAATAATGATATTAGAAGTATTGGAATAGGGGAAGAAAAATCTTAAATCAAAAATCGTTAATCAGTATTCGATATTCAAACTGAATAGTGAATATCGATTAACGAATAATGATATTAGAAGTATTGGAAAACAAAAACAATATTTATGAACAAATTTGATTTAGAAGAAAGATTAATTGAATTTGCTGTTTTAATTATCGAAATTGTAAATGAAATAGAGAATACTAAAGCAGGAAATCATTTATCAGGTCAAATAGTACGTTCTGGTACATCTGTTGCATTAAATTATGGAGAAGCACAAAGCGCAGAATCAAAAAGAGATTTTATTCATAAAATGAAAGTGATTTTAAAAGAATTAAGAGAAACATTTATTTGTCTAAAAATTCTAACAAAAAGTAAAATATATACTGAATACAAAATTGAAAAAGCAAAAAAAGAAAATAATGAATTGATTTCTATTTTTGTTAAAAGTATTGAAACAGCAGTAAAAAATCAAAAATCGTGAATTAGCCTGTCCTGCTGCTGTACGTGGAATCAATTGGTGTTCGATATTTAAATGGAAAAAATCTTAAATCAAAAATCGTTAATCAGTGTTCGATATTCAAACTAAATAACGAATGTCGATTAACGAATAATGATTTCAGAAGTATTGAAATAGCAGTGAAAAAATAAATCAAAAATCGTTAATCAGTGTTCGATATTCAAACTAAATAACGAATGTCGATTAACGAATAATGATTTCAGAAGTATTGAAATAGCAGTGAAAAATAGTTAAAAGTAAATTGTTAAATCCGTGTTTGACATTAATGGAAAAAATCTTAAATCAAAAATCCCTAATCAGTGTTCGATATTCAGATTGAATAATGATATCGATCAACGAATAATGATATTAGAAGTATTGGAAAACAAATAAAAAAATAAAAATCTTAAATCAAAAATCGTTAATCAGTGTTCGATATTCAAACTGAATAATGAATATCGATTAACGAATAATGATTTTAGAAGTACTATTATGAAAAAGCCTATAGATAAAAAGCTCATCAGCTATGTAAAGGATGTCCTTTTAGAAAGCACTTTCTCGGAGTACAACGAGGTGCTGGATATATACCTTAGCAGAGGCAGATATCAACTTTGTACGGAAGGTGCTGTGTACTCGTATGAAGATAAATACATCAATTTTACCGAAACTTTTAAGAAAATAAATTGGGATTTGCTTGGTGTCAATAAGGTATTAGTCCTTGGATTGGGACTGGCTTCTGTTCCACAGATTCTGGAACAGGTCTTTGATAAAAAGTTTGAGTTTCATGCGGTAGAAATTGACGGGGAGATAATAAGGCTTGCCGAAAAGTATATTTTGGACGAACTGCAATCACCTATTCAGATATTTGAAATGGATGCTGAGATTTTTGTCGATATTGCATCTGAAAAGTACGATATGATAATTGTTGATATTTTTGAGGATGCAAAAGTACCTGCGAAATTTGAAACTAATATATTTTTAGAAAAAGTAGAAAAAATGCTTGAGCCAAAAGGTATTTTGCTCTACAACAGGCTAAATACTAGTGATGAAACTCTTGCAAATACATTGAAATTTTATGAGAATATATTTTTGAAAGTATTTAATAATGCCGCTCCGGTTTATATCAAAGACAATATAGTTTTGTGTAGTAACAAAGATGTTTTATTAGACTTTAGATGATTTTGGACTTTTTATTGGTTGTATTTTACTTCACAAAAAAAGCCCCGCTCATCGCTATGATGATTGGGACTTTATATTGATAATTGAAAATAATATTAATCTAAACTACCTATCATTTTCTCCGGTCTTACCCAAGCGTCAAACTCTTCTTCGGTAAGATATCCTAAGTCCAATGCAGCTGCTTTGAGCGTTGTGTCTTCCTTATATGCTTTTTTAGCAATCTCAGAAGACTTATCATAACCGATATGGGTATTCAAAGCAGTCACAAGCATCAAGGAATTGTTGAGATGTTCTTTGATTCTTTTATAATTTGGTTTTAACCCCAAGATGAGGTTTTTAGTAAAACTTCTAGCAGCATCACCAATCAACTTGGCTGACATTAAGAAATTGTAAATAATCATGGGCTTATAAACATTGAGTTCGAATTGACCGTTTAATCCGCCGACTGTGATTGCAACATCATTACCCATCACTTGAGCCATAGCCATAGTCATAGCTTCAACTTGAGTAGGATTAACTTTTCCCGGCATAATTGAAGATCCCGGTTCATTTGCCGGAATAATCAATTCCCCAATACCACTTCTTGGTCCTGAAGCAAGCATACGGATATCATTTGCTATTTTAAATAATGATACTGCAACTGTTTTCAATGCACCGTGTGACTCGACTATTGCATCTTTGGAAGCTAGAAGTTCATATTTGTTTTCTCCTGTTATAAATGGATATCCTGACAATTTTGCAATATTTTTTGCTACTAATTCTGAGTATCCTTTTGGCGTATTCAAACCTGTACCTACAGCAGTACCGCCAAGAGCCAATTCAGAAAGATGTGCAAGCGTATTTTTTATTGCTCTAATACCGTGATCTATTTGTGAAACATACCCTGATAATTCTTGACCGATAGTAAGAGGAGTAGCATCCATAAAGTGAGTACGACCAATTTTCACAACATCCATATACTCTTTAGCTTTTTTATCTAACTCATCTCTCATCTTTTCCAGATTTGGTATGGTGTTTTGCATCAATATCGTATATGCTGCTATATGCATAGCTGTAGGAAATGTGTCATTTGATGATTGTGACTTATTTACATCATCATTTGGGTGAACTTTTTTTGTGGTATCTACCAATTTACCACCAAGCAATACATGTGCTCTATTAGCTATTACCTCATTGAGATTCATATTTGATTGTGTTCCTGAACCAGTTTGCCATACAACCAAAGGAAATTGGTCATCAAGCTTACCGGCAGAAATCTCATCTGTCACTTTCATTATAATATCTCTTTTGTCTTCGGGTAAAACTCCTAGTTCTGCATTTGTGATTGCTGCAGCTTTTTTCAAGATGGCAAAAGCTCTGATAATTTCTTCAGGCATTTTTTGACCTCCGATTTTGAAGTTTTGGAAAGATCTTTGAGTTTGTGCTCCCCAATATTTGTCAGCAGGGACATCAACGTACCCTAAACTGTCTTTTTCTTTTCTATATTCCATTTGCTTAATATTTTTAATCAAGAATTAATATCTACAGCACCAAAGATACAATATAATCTGCAAAATAATATTTCATTTCTTTGTAAAAAACGCTATTTTTAATCGTTTCTAAATTACAACGGCTTTTCTAAAACAAATCCGGGCAAAATTGCACGACGCAAAAAACAACTATAATGTAGCAGCAAGAAAACAGGTGATTTTTGAAATTCAGATTAATCAGTTGGGATTGCAAAAATTTAGATAAAAATTCTTAAATTTGGTGGTTGTTAGATTGGCATTATTCTTTTTAGTGTAAAAATAGGTCAAAATTCGTTAAAAACTGATTATTGTTTGAGCCCTGACGAAGTCGGGCGAGTCTTAAGGCATTTAGAATTTTGAGTGATTTTGGAGCGTTAAAAAAGAATACTTTCAGAGCTCCGATTTTGATAAATCGGTTCTCTTATTAGCAAGCAAATCATTCGTTCATTGTTTTACTTTTTTTTCATAAGTACTTAAAGTAATCTTATTAATTAATCAGCAAAAGTGTAAATGAAAATAATTATTACAATCGGAATTTTTATAGCATTTTTTCAGTTTCTTTTATTGCAAAATAAAAAAGGAAAGTCTTTGCCTGATAAAATTCTATCTTTCTGGATGCTTGTTATCGCATTTCATTTATTGAGTTATTATTTACACTTAAATGGTTATTGGATAAAATTCCCTCATTTAATTGGATTGACAGTGCCTTTTCCACTTTTTTATGGACCTCTATTGTATTTATATACGTCTTATTCTCTTAAAAAAGATAATCATTTAAATAAAAATGATTATATCCACTTTTTACCCATCCTTCTCTCCTATTTATATATGAGTAATTTTTACTTTTTTTATACTGCCGAAGAAAAAAGATTGGTTGATTTGGGGCAAATACACGATTTTGATTCTTTTACTAATCTATTACTTCTCGCTTTTATTATTTCCGGTGTTAGTTATACGGTTTTGTCATTAAAACACTTAAGAAAATATAAGCAGTTAATAAATATTAATTTCTCCTATGATGAGAAAATTAACTTACAATGGCTACATTATTTTATTCTAGGAATAGGAATTATTTTTTTTACAGCTATTATAGTCATAATAACACGAAATTTCTTAGGATTCAACTATCCGTTTAATCCCGATTTTATTTTTTATTCAATGCTGATTTTTGCAGTTATTTCCTTGGGATATTTTGGTATCCGGCATAAAAATATTTTTGTTGACAATATAATCATTGGACTCCAAGACAACTCTACAAAAGACTCTTACAAAAATTCCGGCTTGAATGATGATCTTGCAAATAAAAAGCATACAGAACTCCTTGCATTAATGGAGAGTGAAAAGCCGTATTTAGAACCCAAACTTACATTATCTAATCTCGCTGATTTATTGGAAATATCACCAAATTATCTTTCACAAATAATTAATCAATTTGAAAACCAAAACTTCAATGATTTTGTGAATAAATATCGTATTCAAGCATTTATTGAACGAGCATCTTCAAATAATCAATTTAGTTTGCTTGGTCACGCTTTCGACTCGGGATTCAATTCCAAATCAACTTTCAACAGTGTTTTTAAGAAGCAAAAAGGTTGTACTCCTTCTCAATTTATATATAATCAGGGTAAATAAGCAAGTCCAAGATATTATTTGTATTATTTAGCACTTTATACCATCGCTCTGTCTATCAATATATTAAATTACACATAATGATGCTTCCAGCTAAAATAAGTCCAATATTATAGGATTGGGCGATTATAGTTTCTTAATACTGTTCTTTTGCATCATAAAAACATAAAATTAAAATTTGTAAGTATGAAACTATACAACAAACCTTTATTGTTCTACACACTTTCAACTGCAATTCCTTGGTCGTTTTGGAGTGTTGCTGCATATATAAGTCATTTGGAAACTCAAAACGAACTGAATGCTCTAATAGCGAGCATAATAGGATTTATAGGGTTAATATCACCAATGATTGTTGCATTTTGGCTAATGAAAAGAGATAAAATACTAAAGAAGGATTTATTTCCAAGATTTTTTAATTTTAAATCAATCAAACTCATTTATCTGTTTTTAACTGCTTTTCTGATGTTGGGAAGTATTTTATTGTCACAAGCTATATCATTATTATTTGGTTATAGTGCTTCTCAATTTCAAATAGCCGGACATTATACCTTTACTTCGGGAGTTTTCCCAGTATGGTTTTTACTTATTATTGCCCCAATAGTTGAGGAGTTAGCCTGGCATACATATGGTACAGATACTCTTCGACAACGATATAATTTATTTAAAACTTCAATGGTTTTTGCTTTATTTTGGGGAGTATGGCATATTCCGCTATCATTTATCAAAGACTATTATCAAAGTAATTTGGTCGAATCCGGTACAATTTATTCCATAAATTTTATAGTCAGTTTATTCCCGTTTGTTTTGATAATGAATTGGCTTTATTACAAATCAAATAGAAATATTCTTATCCCAATAATTTTTCATATTTCAGCCGGGTATTTCAATGAAATATTTGCTACTCATCCAATGAGTAAAGTAATTCAAACAGGATTGTTAATACTGCTGTCCATTTATATCATTTTAAAAGACAAAGCATTCTATTTTAATCTAAAAACCAATCATTAATATGAAAAAATTAGTTATTCTATTCGTAAGTATTATTTGTTTTTCCGGCTTTTCTTCCGCTCAAACTGTTACTCAAACAGTAAAGGGAAAAGTTGTTGATCAAACAACTCAAAAACCAATTATTGGGGCACGTATTATTCTCTTAAATAGCGAACCTAATAAAGGCACTATAACGAGTTTGGAAGGCGAATTCACATTAGAAAATGTGCCGGTCGGAAGACAAACTATTGAAATAAGTATGCTTGGATATGAAAGTACATTGCTTACAAATCTTTTGATAAGTTCAGGGAAAGAGGTCGTTTTGGATATTGATTTAATTGAGAAAGCAACAGAAATGGATGAAGTAGTTATTGTTGCCAACAAAAAAGGCAAACCATTAAACGGTATGGCAACGGTAAGTAGTAGGCAATTTACGGTAGAAGAAACGCAACGGTATGCAGGAGGACTCAATGACCCTGCACGTTTAGTCTCCTCATTTGCTGGCGTTGTAACTCCATCAACAAGTAATAATGGAATTTCTGTTCGTGGAAATAATCCTTCAGGTCTTTTGTGGAGAATAGAAGGAGTGGAAATTCCTAGTCCAAATCATTTTGCAAATTTGACTATTGCAGGTGCAGGTCTTTTAACGGTTTTGAGTAGCCAAATGATGGGAAATAGTGATTTTTATACAGGTGCTTTTCCTGCCGAATATGGAAACGCTACCTCCGGAGTATTTGACATTAATCTAAGAAAAGGAAATTCTTCAACCAGAGAATATACTTTCCAAGCAGGTTTGTTAGGTCTTGATTTTGCTACTGAAGGTCCTTTTAGAAAAGGGGGAAAAGCATCTTATTTAGTTAATTATAGGTACTCAACAATGGCACTAATAAGTCCGATATTACCTAGCAATAGTGGAGTGTTAGAATACCAAGATTTATCATTTAAACTAAACTTTCCTACAAAAAAGGTAGGGACATTTTCTTTATGGAGTATTTCCGCATATGATGGTATCGACATAGAAGCATTGGATAGTCTGGATTGGCAATCAAATTCCGATAAGGATAATTCTCAAACTGCTTTATATATGTTTGCAACAGGTTTGAAACACAAAATCATAGTAAAATCAAACGCTTTTTTAGAAATCTCTCTATCAGCTAGTGGAAATGGTTTGAAATTTAAGGAACAACGATTAGATGATAAATTACAACCCCACCCTATGTCAGGTGCTAGTAAAAACAATTATAGAATAACACTACAATCAAGCATTACGTATTACTACAACAAAAAACACACCAACCAAACAGGATTCTATTACAATCATTTAAGATATAATTTAAAT
>JALVAD010000574.1 GCA_027011385.1 Saprospiraceae bacterium
GCATATTACAATCGATATGACGAACCTAAGAGTCAAGCATGGATATTTAGATATAGTGCTGATGGTAAGCTCAAATGGCAGCACAGTTATGTTGATAGGGAATATTATGCGAATGCTTCTTTTTTTAGGGATATCGAGGAAGCAGAAAACGGTGATATAATATGCGTTGGAGGGTTAAGAACAGATAGTATTGGAGTGTGGTACAATACCCATTATACTTGGTTATTAAGAGTTGATAGTAATGGATGCTATAGACCGGGTTGTGATTTGGCAGATACTCTTACTTATGTATTAACCGATATAGAGGATTTGACGACAAATGGTTTGGCAAGACGTTTAGAGATATATCCCAATCCTACCCATAGTCTGATTCACGTGAATATGCCGGAGGGTATAAAGTGGCAATATTGGGCAATATACGATATCACAGGAAAAAAAGTCAGGACAGGCAAAATAAAAACACAAGACAAAATCACAATAACAGGTATGCAAACCATAGGCAAAGGTATTCACTTTCTGATGGTGAAAGCGGAAGATGGTAAGATGGGGATTGGGAAGTTTGTGGTGGAATAATCCTAAAATCCATTCATCCTAAAAGTCCTAATTAAGACAAAAAGGGGGATTGGAATAGCTTAACTGTCTGAATTAGGATTTGTTGGATTTATTTGTTTCGAGTTTTTTAGTTCCAAGTTTCAAGTTCTCCAAGGCAAAGGTGTCCTCACCTCTTGCCGATTAACCATAATCAAGACAATCCTGAAGTGAGGGCGTCTTACCATCCCAATCAAGATTTCTCCGATTTATGCCGAGCGTATTTCATTTTTTCGCGTTGCGGGTTGATTCTCCTTTAGGAGTCAGAGGTAAAGAAAGGGAAAAGCGAAAAAATGAAATACACCTTTTATGCCGATAATTTACTTTATGTGTTCATTTATTAATATCTTTGTGGGTTACAAATAAAAAAATAGTTATGAAAAATTTACTTTATTCATTTATCGTGATTTTATTGATGGTGTCTTGCAAAAATGACAGAAAGCAAAGTATTTCTGAAGGTTTGACAAAAATGGAACAGGAGGCTAAATCTTCGCCTAATGAAAAATCGCTAAAAGACCTTAAAAAAGCTTATTCTGATAAACTTATTGATAAAAATTTAAGTAAGGAAGATAAGGAAGCGATGATGGAAAGAGCGGTTAAATATTTTACCGAACTAAAGAAGCCTGCGTATGCATCTTCTTTTTTGGTGAAGTTACTTAAAGATTTTCCCGGAGCAAAAACTCAAGAAAGATTGAAGGGTTTGATATCGACTTTTGATGCTAAAGGAGCTGGAGAAGTTGCAGGAGTAATGAAAATGCTTTATAATAAAAAGTATAATGACGGTATATATAATGTTGCCGGACAAGAAACTGATTTTGATGCTTTAATCAAAAAAACAGGAGAGATGATTTTTTCTGACTTGGAAAAGACAGGTAAGTTGAATGTCAAAGCAGCCAAAGATTATGTCAATGACTGTGAAGCTTTTGTTTTGGTTAGTCCTGAGTCGCCCAAAAGCCCGGAGTATCTTTTTAAAGCTGCTGAAGTTGCACATACTATCAAATCATATAATAAAACATTCGATTTGTATGATTGGTTAATCGAAAAATATCCAAACTACGAAAAAAGTCCAACAGCTTTGTTTTTGAAAGGCTATGTGTTGGATAATGAACTGAAAAAATATGATGAAGCTGAAAAACTTTATGACGAATTCTTGCAAAAATACCCTAATTCGGATCTTGTAGATGATGTGAAAACTCTGAAAGAATTTATGGGTAAATCAGATGAGGAAATACTAAAAGCCATAGAGGAAAATAAGAAAAAAAATAAATAAATCAGATAATGGCAACTCCTAAAAAGTTCGGATCATTTGCCGGTGTATTCACACCCTCCATTTTGACCATATTAGGAGTCATTATGTATATGCGTTTTGGATGGGTAGTCGGGAATGCCGGTCTGTGGGGAACGTTGATAATTGTTTTTATAGCTCATATTATCTCTTTCACAACGGGATTGAGTATATCATCAATAGCCACAGATAAAAAGATTGGGGCAGGAGGTGTTTACTATGTTTTGTCAAGAAGTCTGGGGCTACCTATCGGCGGAGCTATCGGCTTGACATTATTTGTAGGTACAGCATTTAGTATTGCACTTTATCTTATAGGTTTTAGTGAAAGTTTCAATTCCTATTTAGGATTGGATATAAGCCTCAATGGATATAGAATTACTGCGGGAATAGCTTTATTGATTCTCACTATTATGGCTTTTATAAGCACTTCGATAGCATTAAAAACCCAGTTTTTTATTCTGGTAGCAATAATGTTGTCTTTGGTTAGCATATTTTTTGGGCATTCTGATTTTGTTCCGGCAACGGTCAGTTCATTTGGTGGTGCTGATTCAGTACCGATGGAGACTGTATTTGCGATTTTCTTTCCTGCTGTGACGGGATTTACGGCCGGAATTGCTATGTCAGGAGACCTTAAAGATCCAAAAAAAGCTATACCGTTTGGTACTATGAGCGCTATAATAGTTGGATTATTGGTATATGTCGGATTGGCTGTTTTTATAGCACTTATGATAGACCCCGAAATACTTAAAAAAGACAATAATATTTTATTGAAAATAGCTTGGGCTTCTCCTTTGGTAGTAGCAGGTATTTGGGGAGCAACACTATCTTCGGCAATTGGAGGAATTTTGGGTGCACCACGTATTTTGCAGGCGATGTCATTGGACAGGATAACTCCAAAAATATTTGGTAAAGGTCAGGGAAAGAATAACGAACCGAGATTAGCTTTGATACTTACCGTTATAATAGCTTTCGCGGGAATTCTGATAGGTGAATTGAACTTGATTGCGAGGTTGGTGTCAATGTTTTACCTTGCCGCTTATGGATTTATCAATCTGTCGTTTTTTCTTGAAAGCTGGGCAAGTTCTGACTTTAAACCAACTTTCAAAGTAAATAAATGGATAGGTTTTGTCGGGTTTGTTACTACATTTATTATTATGTTCAAGCTCGATATGTTTGCTATGTTTATGTCCTTTGTGGTAATTGGAGGAGTATATTTGTGGTTGTCCAAGAAACAAATTTCGCTTGGAGAGGGAGATATTTGGCAAAGTGTTTGGACAAATATTGTGAAAAGAGGATTGCATACACTTGATGAAAAAGAAGACCATAAAAGAAATTGGAAACCCAATATATTATTGTTTAGTGGAAGACAGAATACAAGACGATATTTATTAGAATTTTCTAGGTTTTTGGCGGGGAAAATGGGGTTAATAACCAATTTCGACCTTATAGAAAATAAAGAGGCAAAAGAACTGTTTACCAATACCGGAGTGAGTTATAAAGATGATATACTCGAAGAGTTTGGTATTTTTGGCAAAAGGATAGAAGTCAAAAATATATACGACGGCATTGGAATGATAAGTTCTGTATTTGGATTCTCAGGAATTGAACCCAATACTGTATTGATGGGCTGGGCTAGGAACTCAAGTAATCCTGCCAATTTCTCTAGAATGACAAGCAAGTTGATAGATATGGACTACAATGTATTGTACTTGGATTATGACAAAGATATGGGGTTTGGTGAGTTCAATACGATAGATTTGTGGTGGAGAGGAATAAGTAGCAATGCAGAACTAAGCCTGATGTTGGTAAAATTGCTTAAGGCTTCTCAGGAATGGGGGAGTGCTAAAATCAGGATTATTCTCGTAAATAATACGGGTAGCGACCATAGATTAATCAAAAAGAGGATTGAAAAGCTAAGTGAATCATTTAGAGTAAAAGCAGAGGTTTACATTATTAATAATTATACCAATAGTAAATCGATTTACGACTTGATGAAAATACATTCAGGTAAAACTGACTTGATAATTGTAGGAATTCCTGAAATTAACAGAAAAAATGAAGATAAGTTTGTAGAACAAGTCAATAATCTTGTCGATGTACTGGGTACAACGCTATTGGTGAAAGCCTCTTCTAAATTTGAAGTAACAGACTTGGGAGTGTCAACACCGGAAGTTGTTGAGGATGCAGATGATTCAGTTATGTATTTGCCAAAACTAAAGAAAGTAGGCTTATCTTCTATTGATGAGAATATTGAAAAACTCGATTCTGAATTAAATGAAATAACTTCGACTACCGGTATATTCAAGACAAATGAAAACAGAGCAAAGCAGTATTTGACACAAATCCAAACAGAATTTGATATACTAATAAAAAATATTTCAAGCAATGAAAACAAAGGGGATATTGCGGCTGCTATGCAATCTTTTTATTCAAAAGCGATAGACATATCAAGGACTATAAGGAATGATGATCTTGAGTCACTTAAAGAAATATTGAGAGAAGAGATATCTGCTTACCTTGACAAAAGACATAAGATATTTGATGAACTTCCTAAAGATTTAGTAGTAAAATTGAATGTTGAGGATTTGGAAATAGTAAATTCGGATTCTGACGATATTAAAAGACTCAAAAAGCGATTGGAATCAAATATCGACACTAACGATACTCTTGAATTAAAGATTAAATTTAGTAAAATAGCAGGGTACATTGACGAATTGTTGTTTGAAAGAGAATTTAGTTCTGTTCTGATGAACCTATTGTATTCGCAATCCCAATTTTTACTAGAATTACCGGAAAAATTGCATCAGGAAATTTTATTATTTTGTCAAAGCATTGATAAGTCAGATAAGATTCAAAAAGATTTATTGCTTGCATTTACTGATAATGTCAATGGGATTTTAACCGAGATGAATAAGCTTGTATTGGACTTCAAGAATAAGCCATATAATCAAATGCGATATAATGATAGGAATATAATAAATAAATTATCCGGTGAATTTGAGGACATATTTGCTTCTTCCTTATTTAATAAAAAGATATCCAAAAACGAAAAGAAAGAAATAAGAGCTTACAGGACGAAAATAAATGGTTTTAGCGAGTTGTGGTATAGAGTTCTTTCTTACACTTTGACACAACAGGAATCTGATTTCTCATTAAAATCATTGTATCTTGGTATCGATAATGAATCGTACAAGGCATTAAAGGGCTTGGAGCTTGATGTTTTTAGCAAGTTTAGAGAAACATTTTCGGCATTGGAGAAGATAGTTGGTAAACTTGAGGCGAGCAAATCAAA
Organism: Saprospiraceae bacterium; assembly: GCA_027011385.1. GTDB lineage: Bacteria > Bacteroidota > Bacteroidia > Chitinophagales > Saprospiraceae > JADJGA01. The sequence continues at coordinate 5,166 of JALVAD010000574.1, forward strand.
GATTGATGAGTTCAAGATAGATGAAAATGACCTTTCTTTTGATTCAACCAATGTGGAAGTAGGAAGAATTTTAAATGATTTGCACAATGGGCTTAATGGTGATTTTAAGGCGATAAATGATAAAGTCACTTTAATGACTCCATATTCTTTTGAAGAGCTCTCTAAGAATCAATTGACTGATATTGATACGGTGGAACTTTCTTTGAGAAAAATAGCAATGCATATATTTTCATCCGATTTTTTGCACCCGATTGAAGCAAAATTGATGAGATTGAATAATCAAATAGAGGATAGTAATCAAAGGATAAATAGCCTAATAAATCTTATAAATTATTTTTCAGTTGCAGGAGATAAAGAAAGCAAAACCGAATTGAGTTTGATGTTGGATAATATCAAGCAAGAATATAAGGAGGCAAAGGGGAAATTTGAATATGAGATAGTAGAATTTAAAGAATTGTACGCTCAAGTGGTGAATCAACTCAATATGATATTAAATATAAATCATATAC
>JALVAD010000575.1 GCA_027011385.1 Saprospiraceae bacterium
AAACTTGTGTAAATTTCTGTTATTATTAGTATGCCATGTACTAACACTAAATCATAGCTTATATTGGAAAAGTTCTTTTACATGGAGTGCTATGGACGAAAGAGGTTTAATTTTTTAATGAGTAACAAAACTTTAGTTTTAACTTAATGCCAGTTAAAACTTCAAATGCCTTACAGTTTGTGCATTGTTGATTAACTGATTCAGTGATTTTATACCAATTTCAAGGTGTTTATCCATATAACTTTTATCAACGTTCTTATCTGAAGATGATGTTTTTACACCTTCGGGAATCATTGGAATATCTGAAACCAGAAGGAGTGCTCCGGTTGGAATTTTATTGGCAAAGCCCACGCTGAATATTGTTGCAGTCTCCATATCTATTGCCATTGTTCTTATCGCTCTAAGATATTGCTTAAACTCATCATCATGTTCCCATACCCTTCTATTAGTGGTATAAACTGTTCCTGTCCAATAGTCTAATTTTTCATCACGAATTGTAGTGGAGATAGCTTTTTGAAGGGCAAAAGCAGGTAGTGCAGGAACTTCCGGAGGGAAATAATCATCTGATGTACCATCTCCTCTAATCGCTGCGATTGGTAAAATAAAATCTCCAATACTGTTTTTTCTTTTCAAACCACCACATTTACCTAAAAACAAGCATGCTTTTGGTTTAATAGCTGTAAGTAAATCCATGATTGTTGCGGCATTCGCACTACCCATACCAAAATTTATTAAAGTGATATTACCAGAGGTAACAGCCCTCATGGCATTTTTTCTGCCGTATACTTTTGCATTATATTTTTTCGAGAATTTATCAACGTATTTGCTAAAATTTACTAAGATTATGTATTCACCGAATTGATTTAATGGCATACCGGTATATCTTGGTAACCAATCATGTACTATTTCATCTTTTGTCTTCATATTCATTCCTTTTTTTTAACAACACAAATATTATGCCATTAGTTTTATTTAAAAAGATATAATCTACTTTTTATTGTCTTCTTAGGTATTAGGATAAAAACCCTAATAATTGAAAATGAAATACACCATAATGTATTAGCAATAATGTATAAAAGAAAAAAATAATTATCTTCGTGATTCACCATGATTTTAAAACACATGAAATTATATATAATACCAACACCTATTTCCGATGATATTGAGAAAACAATTCCGGATTATGTGAGAAAAGTGATGCATGGAATAAAGTTTTTTATTGTGGAAAGAGCTAGGACAGCAAGAAGGTATATCAAAGCGTCAGGATATCAGGGTAGTATTGAGAATTTGACTTTTTTTGAGCTTGATAAAAGAGATAAAGATAATCTGCCAAATTCGTTCTTTCAACCTGCCCTTGATGGAAACCCTATTGGATTGATGTCTGAAGCAGGGATGCCCGGGATAGCTGACCCGGGAGCTAAGGTCGTTGCCAGAGCACATCAACTGGGCATTAAAGTAATACCTTTAGTCGGTCCATCTTCTATATTTTTGTCTCTTGCAGCATCGGGTTTGAATGGTCAAAATTTTGCTTTTGACGGATATTTGCCAGTAAAAACTCCAGAATTAAGGAAAAAATTGATTTTTATTGAAAAAGAAATTTTTAGTAGGGGTACTACACATATATTTATTGAAACTCCATATCGCAATAATCGTATGGTTGAAATTTTGTTGAATTCATTCAATACTAATATCAAACTGTGTATCGCATCTGAAATAGCAGGAAGTGATGAATATATATTGACAAAGACCATTGGGGAATGGAAAAAAAGCAAACCGAAAGATTTGCATAAAAAAACTTGTATATTCTTGTTAGGTAAATAGACAATACGAAAAGTCAAAAGATGACAAAAAGGATCAATTTCGAATTTGCTGTGTTTTCTAACAGTCACTATATAATATTGAATAACTTTTTAGAGTTAATAAAGAAGTTTTACCAAATAAATTTTAATATGGCGTATAAATATTATAGAATTAATTTTTTAAAATTGAGAAAAAAAACACAGGTTAAGGGCGAGTATTTTTAACGAAAATATTGGAAAATTAAAATTGAATATGTGTGTTATTTTAGAGTTTATTTGGTATTAAGATGAAAACAATAAAATCAAATTTATGAGGCGAGTTCTAATAAAGATAAATATATTTCTATTATTTTTATCCTTTTCAACCGGAAGTATTGGACAGGAGCAATCACGATTGTACGATATAGGTAAAAACATAGAAATATACACTAATATATATAAGGAGTTAAATAAAAACTTTGTTGACGAAATAGATCCGAATATTTTGATGAAAAAAGGGATAGATGCGATGACAAAGTCTTTGGATCCATACACAAGGTATTTTTCAGAATCAGAAGCAGAGAGTTTCAGGATCTCAACTCAAGGAAAATATAGTGGTATCGGATCAATAATGAAAAATGTTGATAGTGTGATTACGGTTGTGGAACTATACAATGACAGTCCTTCATATAGAGCAGGGCTTAAAATAGGAGATCAGATATTGGAAGTTGCAGGTAAATCAACGAAAGGTAAAACAAGTAAAGAAGTGGCAAGTATTGTTAGAGGTGCTCCCGGGACTAACATCGTTTTCACGGTGAAGAGTTATGGCGATACCAAAACAAAGGAAATAACAATCGAAAGAGGTGAAATAAATATTCCCAATGTTCCTTATTATGGATTAGTAAATGATAGTATAGGCTATATTCATTTATCTACTTTTACAGCAGATGCCGGCAAGAACGTAAGAAATGCATTGAAAAAACTAAAGGATAGTGTTGATTTGAAAGGGGTAATCTTGGATTTGAGGAATAATGGGGGAGGATTACTGAGAGAAGCTATTAATGTGGTAAATGTTTTTGTTGGGAAAGGAGAGGAATTGGTTTCCACTAAAGGTAAGCTTAAAGAAAAAAACAAGGTTTATACTACCCCTAAAAATGCGCTAGATGAAAATATTCGTTTTGTAGTGCTTATCAATGACCATAGTGCTTCTGCTTCAGAGATAGTCAGTGGATCGATTCAGGATTTGGACAGAGGTGTATTGATTGGTCAAAAATCTTTTGGTAAAGGCTTAGTTCAAAATGTTTTCCCAATAGGCTATAACTCAAAAATTAAAATTACTATTGCTAAGTATTATATTCCCAGTGGGAGGTGTATTCAAAGTAAGGTTTACGAAGATGGTAAAGCCGTTTATATTAAAAAAGATAAAAGGAATGCTTTCAAGACAAAAAATGGTAGGAAAGTATATGATGTAGGTGGAGTTGAGCCGGATATAATGATTGAAAAAGAGAAATTATCCCCCTTTATAATAAGTTTGCTCAAAGATAACATTATATTCAAATACGTAAATGAATATGCTCTTAATCACGATTCTATACCTGCTATAGAGGATTTTGAATTTAAAGACTTTGATAAATTCAAGGATTTTTATACCAAGAATGATTTTGTTTTTAAAACCAAAGCTGAGAAAGAAATTGAAAAGCTAAAAAAATCAATTGAGGAGGATGATTTGAGATCTATATCTAATAATGATTTGGATAAACTTTCGAATTTGATTCAAAATGAAAAGAAAAGCTTTTTGGATAAAAACAAAGAACAAATCAAGAGGCTTATAGAAAAAGAGATAGTAAAAAGATTTTATTTTAATAAAGGAAAAATAAAGGATTCGCTGAAAAATGATGTTGAAATCCAAAAGGCTATTGAAGTATTAAGTAATGCTCAAGAGTATAACAAAATATTAGCAAAACCTGAATAATGGCATATCTACTACATATCGAATCATCAACAGACATCTGCTCTGTGGCTTTAAGCAATGATGATGCACTACTGACCATAAATGAGAAAAAAAACAGTTTGAAGCACTCAGAAATCATCACATTACAGATAAAAGATGTAATAGATAGAGCAGACATAAGCATAGACGAACTTTCTGCTGTTTCTCTAAGTGAAGGTCCGGGCTCGTATACATCGTTGAGAGTAGGAATGTCAGCAGCTAAAGCGATTTGTTATGGTAATAATATTCCTTTGATAGGAGTGAATACTTTAGAATCCCTAGCTTTAGCCAGCAATAGAGGTATAGAAGAGAAATATTTGTTATGTTCTATGATAGATGCAAGAAGGATGGAGGTGTACGCTTCATTGTTTTACCCTAATATGCAAGCAATCTTCATAAATAAGCCTATAATATTGGATAGTAAAACTTTTTCGGAGTATTTAGATGAGGGCTATAAAATTATTTTTTCAGGTAATGGTGCAGATAAATCCAAAGAACTGTTTCAAAATTTGAATACTGAATATTCTGATATCGTATGTACAGCAAAATCGTTAATAAATATTGCATTTAATAAGTATCTTAATAAAGATTTTGAAGACATAGCATATTTTTCTCCCAATTATGTTAAGCCACCTAACATTACAAAACCAAATGTTAAACAACTGTGAACAAACAATCTATTTGCTTTAAATTAGTTTCTTTTTTATAAGAAAAATAAATATGTAATAAATTTCAAAGCAAAATAGGGTCGAAATTAAAAGTTGGTACGGTTTATGTTATATGTAGAGCATATTAGTCAACTTTTAATAATAGATAATTATGAGAGACAAAAAGAACGAAACTGTAATACTGAAAAAAGGTGGTAAAGAAATTTTATTGGATTATGCTGATTTGAGAAAAGCGGTATTGGTCCTTAGAGCGGTTAATCACCAGTTAAGACAAAGGATAATAGATCTTTTGGAAGAAAGTGAAGGAATAACCGTTACCGACATTTATATCAAGCTTAGACTTGAGCAATCAGTTGCTTCACAACATCTTGCCATTTTGAGAAGGGCAGGCGTTGTAAGAACTGAAAGAAACGGTAAATTTATTTATTATTCTTTGGACAAAGACAGGCTAAAGCAAATAGACAAATTGGTCTCAGATTTAGCCGGCTAGGTTTCAGTACTACAGAAAAAATATATCTGGCTTGCCATTATTATACTTTATGGATACTATTGGCAAGCTGTTTATTTTTTCAAAACTTGTTGTTTCTAAGCGAATCTATTGTAATAATTCCATGAAGAATTGTTAGTTTTTTACAAATTATGTTTTTTTTTAATATATTATTTGGATATATTAAATAAATGTATCATATTTGCACCGAGGTTACTACAAAATGTCTCAAAATTTAAGAAAACTACAAAGATTTTGGAATGAAAAAGACTAAGGTACTATTAGACGTCGGTAAGCTACAATATGCTGTTGAGCTTACGAGAGCGCTTGCGCATCCGTTGAGGATGAAAATACTTGAATTTATTGATAGGAATGGTGATATTAATGTAAATAATATTTATCGTGCACTACAGTTGGAGCAATCGATTACTTCGCATCATCTCAGGATTTTGAGAAGTGCGGATGTCGTAAGTTCAAAAAAGGAAGGAAAATTAATGATTTATTCTATTAATTATGATGTTGTGGGTAAGGCGGTAAATGCAGTTAATAATTTTTTAGGAAAATAAATAATTGAGTTCTTTTTGCACATTTTATTATTGATCCCCGAACCGATTGATAATTCCTATGTTTTGAATATTTTTATTCAATACTTATTTTGTTGTGCGATATGGTAATCTCATGTACAATTCCTAATTATTTAGCTCAGCATAGCTCTTTATTTTCTCCTTAATGAATAAGCTAAATTTTCATTTTTTTTACAATAGCTTTACTTATCCTTTTGATTAAAAATGGACCTTCATAGATAAATCCGGTAAATACTTGTATTAAATCTGCGCCTGCATCTAATTTTTCTATTGCATCCTTAGGGCTTGAAATTCCTCCTACTCCTATTATTTTTTTATCATTAGCCAGATTTTTTTTAAGATATTTGATTATTTCAGTGCTTTTGTTAGCTAGTGGCTTACCACTTAGACCGCCATTTCCAATATTTTCCAGTTCATTTTCAACCGTGCTTAAATCACTTCTTTCTATTGTTGTATTTGTTGCAATAAGACCTGACAGACCGGTTTTATTAGCAATATCAATAATATCGTCTAATTGCGATTTGTTTAAATCAGGAGCTATTTTAAGGAAAATGGGTTTTGGATTATTCTTTCTGTTGTTTAAATCTAATAATTTGTTTATAAGTCTTGTAAGTGGTTTTTTATCTTGCAATTTTCGTAGATTTGGAGTGTTTGGGGATGAAACATTAACGACAAAATAATCTACATAGGGAAAAAGTTTATTGAATGATATCGTATAATCTAGATCAGCATCATCCAAGGGAGTAATCTTGTTTTTACCGATATTTCCACCGATTATAAGATCTTTATTCTTTCTTTTTTTGAGTTTTTTGACTGCAGCATCTACCCCATGATTGTTAAATCCCATTCTATTGATTAGAGCAGAGTCTTTTTGTAATCTAAAGAGTCTGGGTTTGGGATTTCCATCTTGTGCCTTTGGAGTGACTGTTCCTATCTCAACGAAGCCAAATCCCAAAAGACCTAATTCATCAAAAGCATCTGCATCTTTGTCAAACCCTGCAGCCAATCCTATTGGGTTTTGGAAGTTTAGCCCCGCTACAGTTGTTTTTAGTTTCTCTGATTTATATTTAAAAATACTTTTGATTAATATTTTTGTGGGGTAAAATTTTCCAAAAACAGATAAAAAATTTAATGCAATCTTATGCGCACTTTCAGGATTAAATAGAAAAAATAAAGGCCTAACAAGAGTTTTATATATCATTTATCACTTATTGAAACAGTTAGCAAATTCCAACTTTCAGTTTTTCTATATCTCTTACTAATAAACGATGTCTGTCAAAGGTAATAATTCCTTGATTTTTCAAAATATTCAATACCGTCGTAACCGTTTGTCTGGAAGTTGATGTTAGATTAGCGATTTCTTGATGTGTCATGAATTGACGGAGTACAATCTCATATCCGACTTTTTTACCCTTTTTGTCAATTAGTTTTAAGAGATAATCAATTATTCTGGTTTTTGAATCTTTGAATACTATTGACTCTAATCTTTCATCTAAGGCTATGTTTCTTTCTCCTAATAATTTGATGAAAAACCAAGCCAAATCTTTATCTTTCTTTGCAATTTCTTTGAGACTTGAAATATTTATTTTCTGAATCTTTGAATCTTCAAGTGCAAAAGCATAGTCTCTTCTCTTTTTCAATCCTGCAATAGATTGTTCGCCAAAGATTTCATTTTGGTAAAAAATAAACTTAGTTATTTCTCTTCCTTTTTCATTATAACATCCTATTTTTACACTTCCTTCTTTTATGCAGTATATCTCATTAACTTTTGTACCCGGTATATATACTTTTTCACCTTTTAGAAAAGTAATTATTTCTGAATTTTTTTCAAAAATTGATTTGATTTTCGCTAATGTCATTTCGAAATATTTATGAATCAATATGTAGATCAAACTGTTTTATAAAATCCAATATTAATGGATTCTTATTAACTAACAATTCATATTTCTCTTTTGTTGATAAAATTTTCTTTGTTTTTATTTCTTGGTGATCCGGAAATTTTTTCAAATTTACTATAATTTCTATATCCATAACCGGATTATAATGAACTTCTCTGATTTTTTTCAACAATTGCTTTTCTTCTGATAGCACATCTTTTGCCAGATTAGTAGGTACATATATTTTTAAATTGCCATCTATGTCTTCAAAATCCAGTTCTTTTAAAACATTTATTGTAATCTGAGATGAATGCTTATTGATCAATTCAAAAACTATATTTTTGATCAAATTTATATCAATTTCAATCGCCTCTTTTTTATTAGCGTCCTCTTTTTTTATCTCATCGAGCAAGGCATTCAGTTTAGGAACTTTGAATGATGAATTAGAAACAAACTTTGCTTCTTTTTTCACGGGTTTGTCATCTGTTTCAACTTTTGGTTGATCGGAATCGGATTTTAGCGTTCCTAAACCTATATTAGACTTTTCCGAATTTTTTGATTCAAAAGTATTTATCTCTGACTCCTTTGATATTGAATTGTCAAAATTATCTTTAGGTTTTACAGTACTATATTGTTTAATCTTTTTTTTTTCAACAGTAATATTTCCTCCTTTAATCATGTCTTTGATATGGCATAATTTGCTGAGTGCTATTTCTACATGAAGTCTTTTGTTTTGGGCTAAAGGAAACTGATAATCGCATTGGTTCAAAATATTAAGGGCTGAAAGGACGAAACTCTTATCAACAAGATTGGATTGATTGATATATCTGTTTTTTAATTCATCACCTACTTCCAATAAAAGATGAGTTCTGGGATCTTTGCTAATCAGTAATTGTCTTAAATGATCAGATAGCCCTGACACAAAAAGATTGGCGTCAAATCCCTCTCTTAGAACTTTATTAAAAAGTAGCAAAACACCGGAAATATCACTTTGAAGAACATAATCAGTTATTTTGAAGAAATAATCATAGTCAAGTAGATTAAGGTTTTGAAGTACCTGTTTATAAGTAATAACACTATTTTCGGAAGAGCTAACTATTCTATCAAATATCGATAGAGCATCTCTCATTGCACCATCTGCTTTATTAGCAATTATATGAAGGGCTTCTCGTTCGGCAGTAATATTCTCTTTTTCACAGATTGATTCCAATTGTTTAACTATATCACTAACTTGGATAGCTCTAAAATCATAAATCTGACAACGAGATAATATTGTGGGAATTATCTTGTGTTTTTCGGTAGTAGCAAGAATAAATATTACATGTTTTGGAGGTTCTTCCAATGTTTTCAAAAAAGCATTGAATGCAGATTTGGATAACATATGCACCTCATCAATGATAAACACCTTATATGTCCCTTTTTGAGGTAAATATCGGACTTGTTCATCTACCAACATCCTTATATGATCTACGCTATTATTGGAGGCAGCATCAAGTTCAAATATATTAAAAGATGCATTACTATCAAAGGCTTTACAAGATTCACACTCATTGCAAGCGGTATTTTTGTCTATCGGATTCTCACAGTTGACTACCTTAGCAAGTATTCGTGCACAGGTAGTTTTACCAACCCCCCTCGGTCCAGTAAATAGATAAGCTTGAGCCAATTGATCTTTGTGTAATGCTGATTTTAGTGTAGATGTGACATGCTCTTGTCCCACCACTTCATCAAATGATCCGGGTCTGTATTTTCGTGCTGATACTATATATTCTCCCATACTTGGTAACAAAGATAATCCATTAATCCAAAATGCAAAAAAAAATGTATTGAGATTTATTATTTTTAGGTAAATGAATGTGCTTGGATCTATATTTTATACTATGCTTGCCGATACATTAAATTCATCATCAATTTTGTTCAATTTGACCCAAACAAGTTTATTTTCAATATTCTTATCGGAATCAAAGAATACCTTTACATAATTGTCGGTAAAACCCGTATATTTTCCTTTTTTTGAGCTCTTTTCTACCAATACTTGTCTGGTTTCACCCAAAAAGGATGAATTAAATGCACGCTTCTTCTTTAATGATAGATTTGTCAATTGAGTATTTCTTTCTCTTCTTATATTTACCGGTACAACTCCCGGCATACCGGCAGCTTCTGTATTTGAACGTTCAGAATAAGTAAACACATGCAAATATGAAATATCCAAGCTGTTAATAAAATTGTATGTATCTTTAAAGTCTTGATCTGTTTCTCCCGGAAAACCCACAATCACATCCACACCAATACAAGCATGTGGAATTAATTCCCTGACCCTTTTTACTCTTTGCTCATACAAGTCTCTAAGATATCTCCTTTTCATCAATTGTAGCATTTTATCCGATCCCGATTGAAGAGGAATATGAAAGTGGGGAACAACTGCTCTTGATTCAGCGGTAAATTTTATTATTTCATCAGTAAGGAGATTAGGTTCAATAGAGGATATTCTTATTCTTTCTATTCCATCAACATTATCCAATTCTTTAAGCAAATCGAGAAAATTGATATCTTCTTTTAATCCTTGTCCATAATCTCCAATATTGACCCCTGTCAATACTATTTCTTTTATCCCTTTTGCAGCGATTTCCTCTGCATTTTTTATGATTAAATCAGGGTTGCCACTCCTGCTTTTTCCTCTGGCTTTTGGTATGGTACAATAAGTACATATATAGTCACAACCGGTTTGTATTTTTAAAAATGAACGGGTTCTATCTCCATATGAAAAAGATGATTTAAAGTCTGCAACATCCTCAATTTCACATGAAATAATTTTTGAATCAATTTCTTCATTAAGGTATTTACCAATGTTAAATTTTTCGCTAGCTCCCAATACCAAATCCACACCATCTATTCCGGATATTTCCGCAGGTTTCAGTTGAGCGTAACACCCTATCACAATAATCTGTGAATCGGGATTAATTTTTTTGGCTTTTCTGATTATTTTTCTGTTTTTTCTATCGGCAAAATCAGTAACGGAACAAGTATTAATAACGAAAATATCAGGTCTGTCCTCAAAATCAACAGATTCATAACCCAACTTTACCAAATCCCTACCAATTGTTGAACTTTCTGCATAATTCAACTTGCACCCTAAGGTATAGAATGCAAATTTTCTCTTTTTCGACATAGACTAATTACCCTCTTTTACCTTTTTTTCATACTCTTTGATATTGTCAAAGGTATCTACTAATTTATTCCAGAAATTGTCAAAAAACGGTTTGAACTTAGCAACTGTATCTTGTGTTTTTGAAGGCAATGTCTCCAGATAATCATAGGACATTGAAGTGTTTTTACTATTTTGTGATAATAAACTCAAACTATCTATTCCCCAAAGTGTGTAACTATAAAAAACTAAAAAAAGAATTCCCATCACAGCGCCACCAAGCACTTTGTTAATAAAGTTGATTTGAGCAAATTTCAACAAATCCTCCAATTTCTTACCCACAAACCTTATCACAATCAACACCAAAATAAAAGTCAAGGCAAAACCCAATATGAATGTCAAGCCAGGATGAAATTTAAAAATACCTTGTAATAAATCTATCATGTAAGGTGAAAGCTTCAATGCAGCCAATATCCCTATCATAATAGAAACCAAGGCAAATATCGTCTTTATAATACCACGGCTATATCCTATATAAAAGCCATAAAGAATAAGCAGTGTAGCAATTAAATCTATAAACATATTTCACAATTTGTACGAATATTAATAATAAAGTAAAGGCAAAATAAATAAATATATTTTGTTATTCTCTCAAAAGGGCAATAAAACCTAAGTTTTTAAGCAAAATAAGCATAAATTAACATTTTAAACTGTGTGACAGTTTAAGAAATGTTTGTTTTTTAAAATTATTCAAAAATCTCTAATCCTTGTCCAGTGTTCGATATTCCTTATCATGATGATATAATGGTAACCTTGAACCCGAAATTCAAACCTATTTTTGCCCAACTGCCCTCTAACTCCCCGTTTCTCCATTTTATTCCGAAACCGGGAGAATCCCAACCCGCAAACCTGCTCTCCACTCATCACTCATAACTCACCATTCATTACTCAGTCTCTCCGTCTCAATCGCTCATCACTCATCACCCATCACCCATCACTCATGATCACCTAACCACCGTCACATCCCCCGCCAAAACCTTATTCTCTCCCTTACTATCGACAAACTCTATAATATAGACATAAACTCCGCTTAAAACGCTGCCTGACTTGTACTTTCCGTCCCAATTTATTGGAGTGTTTCCTTTGGTTTGGTATATTTTCTCTCCCCAGCGGTCAAAGATAGTACAGGATATTAGTTTTATTTCCTTTGGTACGCGGAAAGACCAATTGTCATTGATGCCATCTCCATTTGGTGTGAAGATATTTGGTATTTCCAGTTCGGGTTCTTGTACACGGAGGGTAAATTCTCTATTGTATGTACAGCCGGAACTATGTGTCATTGACAACTTGATAACTGTGCTTTCTTCCGGGCTGATGCTTATGTTCTGGCAGTTTGGACAGTCTATTATTTCTTCTGGAGACCAGTTAATTTGCCATTGGCTTGTGTCCGGATTAATGCCTATGCTTAGTGTTTGGTCTAAGTCAATGGTGGTGTCTTGGAGATTGGGTATTTGTGCTAAATCGGGAAGAGCAGGTAAAGCTATGGTATATACTTCTTTACAACCCATATCGGTTTGAAGCGCGAGTATCGCTTGGCTTTGATTTTGATAAGTGCTTTGGTTTGTGGTGTCGCCATTGTCCCATTGGATATGCCAAGGAGTGGTTGCGGTTGTGCTTAGTATTATTTCCGGAATATCGCAGTCTATTTCTATACCTGGTTCTTCGGGTTTTGCCAATACTTTTACCTGTATATTGGCTATGGAGTCACAGCTATTTATTCCCATATGATGTTCCTGATATTCTCCGTCGGCCTTTATCCAATCGCCCGATATCAGTATGGAATCTCCCGGGCAAAGTGTGATTTGTGATTGCGATGAGGATAAAGGTAGTACTGTGATATGCATATAAACGGTACTATCACAGTCATTGCTACCTACATAACTTTGTTCTACATCTGTTTCTGAGCTTATCTCAAAACCAAATATATCAATAGTATCGCCTTGACAGATATCGATAGTGTCGTAGCTGTATTTTAAGGGTCTAAGCGTGATATTTACATTGTACAGGCTATCGCACTCCCCTGCATTTTCCTTGTGGAAGGTATAAGTTCCTTGTTCCGATATCCACCGGTTTACTACAAATATCGAATCTCCCTCGCAGATACTTTCTGTGATTGTACCTTCCGGCAGGGATTTTACCACTACCTGAATATTTTGGATACTATCACAACCTTTTTGGCTGATAAATGTCTTGGATACCAATGTTTCATCCCATATCTCGCTGTCAAATATCTCAATGGTATCACCTTGACAGATATACATTGTATCCAAATTTTCGATTCTATCCACTATGGTAAGATTGAGAGTGACTGTACTATCGCAACCGGTAGCATTTAGCGTATCAAAGCGATAAATTCCACTTTGAGTATAACTACTATCGTGCCAAATATAGCTTTCGCAAGCTGATTTTTCCAGAGTGGTACTACTAGAACTATTAAGGGTTAAGTCCAGAGTAACACTACTATCACAACCCACGGAATTGATGGTGTCAAAGCGATAAATTCCGCTTTGAGTATAGCTGCTATCGTGCCAGATATAGCTATCGCAACTCGTTATCTTAAGGTTGGAATCACTGGATTTATTGATTGTAAGGTCTAAGGTAACAGTGGAGTCACAACCATAAATATTTAGTGTATCATAGCGGTAAATACCGGTATTTTTTAGAGTATCGTCTTTCCAGATATATTCATTGCAGGCAGTGGTCTGCATACCTATACTATCTTTTTTGTTTATTGTCAAATCGAGTAATACTATACTATCGCACCCTTGAGCATTGGTAAGTATATATTCAGCCGTATCGATACTTTCGGTATATGTTTTGCCATCTATCCAGGTGTAGCTGTCGCAGGTTTGGACTTGTATAGTGTCGAAGGAAGTAGGACATTGGGAGAGTTTTAGGATGAAAACATCCCGACCTCCACCTTTATGAACATCTAAGTTAAATGTATCCTGCCCAAACTCAATATATTGAGTGCCTGAAAAATCACCAGTGAGATATATGTTTTGATATTTGTCAATATGGATTGAATTACCCTCTGAATCGACTCCCCGCATATCAGAATTTTTACTACTTATAGCCCATACAAAATCACCATTAACGTCTAATTTTGAAATAAATAAATTTGCTTGTAAATAAGATATTGTACCGCCATTTAAATTATATATTCCAGAGCCTGGATCAAAATCTCCTTCTTCCCTGTACCATCCGGTTGAATACACATTTCCATATATATCAACTCCAATGGAACGACCAACATCAGACTCTTTGCCACCCATATTTCTTGCCCAAATAAATTCACCGTTACTATTTAACTTTAAAATGAAGATTTCGTAACGAAAAGAAGAAGCATCCAAATTAAAAATACCAGGTCCAGGATCAAAATCAGCAATATTTCCAAAATATCCGGTTATATAAATATTATTGAATTTATCGGTTGTAATGTAATTTCCATTATCCTCAACTGTCCCCCCAATACTTTTGGCCCAAAGAAAATTGCCATTGCTATCCAATTTGGAAATAAAAATATCATATGATGAAAATCCACCATTAACCACAGAACTTATATTAAATACACTTAATCCTGGATCAAAATCTACTGTCCTTGTGAAATAACCTATTGTTAATATATTTCCATTTTTATCAATTGTAATTGATTTTGGTTCAATAGGTCCTTCAAGACATTTTGCCCAAAGGAAATTGCCTGTGTCATCCATCTTTAAAATAAATGTACCTCCGGTATTTAAATTGTAAACACCCGAGCCTGGGTCAAAATCAACTGTACCACTAAAATAACCTGTAGTATATAAATACCCATTGTCAATTGCAATTGATGTTGCAAAATCTCCTGCTATTCCTCCAATAGTTTTAGCCCATATAAAATTCCCGTCACTATCTAATTTTAATATAAATATATCTGTGCCACCTGATGAACTTTGATTATAAATACTTAACCCGGGATCAAAATCAACTGTATTTTCAAAAGCACCACATACATAAACATTGCCATCCATGTCTGTTACAATACCATATCCCGTATCAGCTTTTGGATTTGCAACAGTTGAAGATATTCCTCCGATACTTTTTGCCCATAAAAAATCTCCATTTTTATTCAATTTTGAAATGAAAATATCAAATTCATTATTTGATGTCAGATTATATATACCCGGACCAGGATCAAAATCTCCTGTTCCTTCAAAACTGCCTGTGGTATAAACATTTCCATCCGCATCAACATCAATTGAACGTCCAAAATTTAGAAAATTACCTCCCAAAGTATCACCCCCAAAAGTTTTTCCCCATTCAATTTTTTGTGCTACTAATGAATAGATAAGGGAGTTTATTGCAATAAAAAATAAGATTAATTTTTTCATTATTCTAATAAATAACCCTTCAAGGTTTTGAAAACCTTGAAGGGTTGGTTAGATAATTACAATTTTATCATTTTTACAAATGAAATGTCTCCATTGTTATCTGTATATTTGATAAAGTAAATACCTTGTGAAACATTAAGTTTTATTCTTTTATCTGAACCTTTGAACACATCATGTATTATTAGTTTTCCTGATGAGTCATAAATGCTATATACAGTCTTTTCCATAGTTGATCTTAATAATACCTCGTCAGAACTAAATGGATTTGGGATTACTATTAATTCGCCTAGTCCATTTGTATTTGTAGTCTCATTCTTTTCTTCCGATTCATTTTTTTGCTCTCTGTTTTCTATACCTTTTTGAGCAACACAATCAGGTTTTGGAATGTATATGGTTTTAAAACACGTTGTACTACTGCATGGACAATTTTCATTTTTAGGACACACTGAAAAAGTTAAATATATATCGCTGTCAAATGGACCTACTGTCCAGAGTCCGTTAGATAATGAACCCCATTGGATTGGAGTTTGATTTGGATCACTTGCGAAAGTATAGCTTACACAAACTTTTTGTTCCGATTCATCAATACCATTAATATCTACAAGAATTTCATAACCTGAATATTGCTGCGATCTTTCATCATAGATGCATTCTACATCTTCTACATGTACCTCCAGATCACAATCTATACTACAGGGCTTTGGAGGACAGATAATAAATCTAGAAATACAATTTGTATTATTAACATCTTTCAATAAAAATGATTGACATTCACTCTTAATAGTATATGTACCAACTTCGTGAGTGTTGTTATAAGTAAAAGGACCTTTATTATTACCACTTCCATCAAAAAGATCAAATTTAAAAGGATTATTAAGAGGAGAATAATCATTTGGTACTTTGATGGTAAATGACCATGTGTCATTAAGATCATTACATCCTACATTTCCAATTTCGGCATCTCTAAATTCCTCACATCCCGAGCAGTAGTCAGG
Organism: Saprospiraceae bacterium; assembly: GCA_027011385.1. Lineage (GTDB taxonomy): Bacteria > Bacteroidota > Bacteroidia > Chitinophagales > Saprospiraceae > JADJGA01. The sequence continues at coordinate 15,955 of JALVAD010000575.1, forward strand.
TGCTTCGATATACTCAGAAAAATTGCATCCGGGAAGATAAAATTCCATCCACCAGTCTCCTTCCTGTATCAGAAATGGTCCGAGTATCATTGATACAGTATCTCCGATTCCATCCGCGATTGTAAAAACATCATTTTCATTTGGATATGGATCAACCAAATCCCTGTCAATACTCCATCCAAGCTCTCCGGGATCATAAAGAGAAACATATACATAATAGTAATCATCAGACATATTTGGTGTTTGATCATCATCATTGTCTCCTCCGGTACCATTGCTCTGACATGCACTAACTTGAATATCGACAACGACACTGCATGTATCTATTGGTCCTCCACCTCCTCCATTACAATCAAGAACGTTATATTCACTGTAGCATATCTCCATTGAATTACTTAATTGTGGAGGTAGTGTATCCGTTCCATTGGAAAAGTATATTTCCACATATATATCAAGGCAATCTTCTCCGTTAAAGTTTGTTTCAGGAAAATCAAAACAGAACGTATTATTACTATATATTTGCAAATTCTCTATTTCATATCCGGGCACGATGATATCAATAGCTTCCCACGGATCAGGATTGTTATTACAGTTAGATGATATTGTAGGTAGTGTATATCTTCCGCAGACTGTAGCTACTTCCGGAGGCGTATTATCAATGCAAGGTAAGTAATTTATCGTATTAAGCGATGCAGATCCTAATATACTACTGTCGCATTCTTCACATATACCATCAATATAAGCATATCCGAAATGTGCTCCTTGACCACAATCTCCAACTGTAATTTCTAAAGTTGCGATACTATCAATATATTCTTTCGGAATTTTAAATCGATGACATGCCCAGTCCAATACATCAATACCAAGATAATAACAAGGATCATCAAAATGTTGGGCACATTTAACTAAATCTGCATCAAAACAAAGTTCATTACCCGGGGCTAAATCACATTTAATGTTTAGAAATGGTTGTTGGTTTTCATGCCCGGAAGGATTCTCCAATGCTACTGAATACCAAATTGTAAAGTCTCTGTTTTGTTCTGTTACTTTAAATCGTTTAACTATTTTATCTACTCCATAATCTCCAGAACAGTCAATTGTATGACCATGCCTGTCATTAATCTTAAGGGCTTTATTCCCAAATTTCACTCTTTGTATCCCTGTCAAATCATCAACGCCGGAGGTGACTATTTCAAATCTTTTATTTGTAGGTAATGAAGCCTCTGTAAATAAAACTTCGTTTCCATAGAAATCTGTAGGAGTACAATCACTACTCCCAAACACATACGTAGCAGTATATCCCTTATAATATAAAAAATCATCCTCAAATCCTCCGTTATCACATACAAATGTATCTGCATTGACCATTGCTTGTGGGTTGGAGAAGTATGTATTGAGATACTCCTTCATATTGTGTCGGATGTACTTGTCTTTGGCATACGCTTTTGCCATATTGCGGATATCTTCTTCAGTGTATTCATCAAAGTTTTCTATCAAATCAGCATTTTGCTTGATTTCGGCGATTTCTTTATTCAGGTGCGTGGCGATGTAGGCGTTCATTTCTTTTTCAAATACTTGCTTTTGCTGTGCGTTAACTGTATTCTGTGCGTTTGCTACTCCAATCGTAAGTGTAACAAATAGTCCAAGTAGTAAAATCTTTAAATCTCTTCGGTAAAAATAATGCGATTTCCTCATAATAACAAATTTTAAAAGTTAAATAATAAAAAATAAAATAGATATAAAGAAAACCTTACCTTCGCACTGCCGTCTTATACACGGTAGTGAGTCTGCCTTGCTGTGGTTAACCTTGTCCAGGTAGGCTCTTTTTTTATGTGCATTTTATTTTTTTATTCTCATAAATTATATTTTTTGGATCAAGCCGAAAAGTTGTGGGTTAGCATCCATTCTTTGTTTTGTTGGTTGTCAAAAGACATTATTCATTTTAGTGGCAAAAGGAGTTAAAATACGTGAAAA
>JALVAD010000576.1 GCA_027011385.1 Saprospiraceae bacterium
TAAGAGATCTGATCTACCGTATATTCTGTTTCTATAATATTCAATTCACTATAAGAAATTGGGAATTTATTTGCTTTTTTTTCTCCTGTTTTAATTAAATTTTTAGCAAATAAAGTATCTCTATTAATATTTGGCCTTACATAATCACTTAGTAATCCTATTGCAGTATCGGCTTTTTCGGTAATTATTGTAGTAGTTTCCAAATACTCTTTTCCAGGGATAAACTTCGAATCCAGATAAATTGTATTCGTCCTACAAGATGTAACCAAAGCTAAAAGTGATAATATGAAGAGATGTTTTACCATAATAAAGTTTACAAATGCAAAATAAAATAATAATCCATTGCAAGGATAATTTATTTGGTGAACGGCAGATTTATATGGTAAAAGTCAATTTTTTAATGGTAATACCAATCATAATTAGCGTGGATTAAAAACCTTTATCTCACTTACCTTTACCTGAGCCAAAGCGTCTTTGACCTCTTGGCGTCATCTTCTCTCACAGCCCTTTTTCAAACCTCATCCCCCACCCCCTTCTCCTTTTATACGTTCACTTTTTCTATATGACTTTTTGAATACAAGGAGAAGGGGAGTTGGAGAACGATTAATGGTTAAGAGTAACTACAAAATAACTCAAAGTGTCATAATAAATTCCTGAAGCATTTTGAAATTACCTTTTCCCATAGGAATTTCAGCATCATTTATATATACAAAACGATGAGAAATTCTCGTGATTTTTGTGATATTTATCACGTAAGACCTGTGAATTCTAATAAATTGATTCTTGGGTAATTTTTCTGATAATGCTTTAAGGTTCAGCGAAGCTAATATTTTTTTATTATCTGTTACTATTGATGTATAGTTGTCTTCCGCTTTAATAAATAAGATGTCAGCATGGTTTACTTTAACGAGATCATGTCCTTGTTTAATGAAAAAGTTGCCTTCTGATTTAGCAATATTAACCGTTTTATTTTTTGATTTATAATGGGCGATTGCAACTGTTGAAATTATTTCAGCAGGTTTAAAAGGCTTTACTATAAATCCACAAGGATTGGTTTTTTTTACACGATTAATCGTCAATTTATCCGAATGAGATGTGATAAATATAAAAGGAATTCGATACTCTTTATTGATTTTGTTAGCTAAGTCAATACCATCTTCATCATCATTTTCCAATGATATATCCAACAAAATAATATCCGGTTGTTTTGATTCGATAATACTTACTGCTTCTTGCGTTTCAATGGCTTTGCCAACAACATCATACCCTTCATCTTCAAGCAAAAAAGCAATATCATCAGCTATTAAAGGTTCATCTTCTACAATCAGTATTTTTACCTTGTTTCTCATTAAATATTTTTTTGAACCACAAAGATTGCAAAATTTTTACGTTTTTTATCACTTAATCTTTATCAAAAGTAGGAATTTTGTTTCCTTATAAATGCAAATGCTTTTTTTACAAGAAAACTTGTCATGAACTATTAAAATTCAACTCTATTCGGAGTTGTCTCTTTCTCAACTTAATTTGCCGCGGATTTTACCCACGGCTATTCACATTTATATCTCTATAAAAAACAACCAATGCAGAAAGAGAATACCGTTTCAGGTGCATTTCATTTTTTCGCGTTTAAGGTTGATTTTTCTGCATATTGGCACATCTGCCCCTCATCCATCCCGCAAAAGCTTTGCTCTCCCCCTAATAATTTTTCTTCACTTTGTTACAAAAAATGATAGGGGGATGACTGAACGATTTTGATTTCATCAAAAATCAAGTGAGTAAATCTCACTTGATAGTGAAAGAACCAGTGCATCAGCACAGGAGTAGTGCATTTTTACAAGAAGCGAGGTCAGAGACACTCGCTTATCAGGGGAATTGCAGAAGAAATGCGGGTTGAGGTTCTCCCGGTTTCGTAGTCTACGAAGAAACGGGGAGTTAGAGGGCTGTGTTGCAAAAAGCGAAAAAATGAAATACACCTGTTTCATTTAGACTTCTTTAAATTTATGTATATTTATAACCACTTCCAAACCGTTTTTATTTTTAAATTTTATATCTGCTTTTAGTTTTTTTGACAAAGATTGAATCAATTTCATACCGTAGGAATCGGTTTTTGTGAAATCAAAATCCTCAGGAACTCCTGTTCCATTATCTGAGACAATAAGAACTAAAACCTCTTCTTTTTTATTTAAATTTATTTGTAAATGCAACGTATCTGTAGTAGAATTATGTTTTATACTATTAATTATTAGCTCATTTAAAATTAAACCAATAGGAGTTACCGTATCAACTTCTAATAAGATGTTTTCAATACTTGAACTATATTTCACCTTTTTACCTCCGGTTTCTAGAGAATCAATGATACTAAAAGCCAAATCATCTATATAATCTTTTATTTTGATTGCAGTAATGTTTTCATCGGTATATAATTTTTGATGTATTAATGAAATAGCATCGATTCGATGTTGACTATCTCTAATTGCTGCAATTGCCTTTGGGTTTTTTAAGTAACGTTCTTGTAGGGAAAGTATCGAAGAAATAACTTGCAAATTGTTTTTAACTCTATGGTGTATTTCCTTAAATAAAACTTCTTTCTCTGCAAGAGTTTTATTGATTATAATATTCTTTTTTGCTACTTCTTGGAGTCGAAATAGTTCTCGCCGGTTCAATTTTTTCTCCATCTGGAAACGGTAAAACAAAAAAAGTAACCCAACTAATAATAGTGAATAAATCAAATATGCCCAATTGCTTTTATACCATGCGGCAGTAACTATTATCTCGACTTCCAAAGGTTTTTTATCCCAATATTTTTTATTTGATTTTCCTTGTACTTGCAATTTGTATTTTCCGGCTGATAAATTCAATAATTGGATTTCTTTTCGTCCTTTCAAAGCGTTCCAACTATTATCATTTGGTATTAATCTATATTCAAAGCGGCTGCTTTTCTCCTTGCTGAAATGTAGGTCGGAAAAACTTAAATAGCACGGAAAATCATCATAGTTCAGCTCAATTTTATCCGCTGCTACTATGTTTGTATTTAATATATCACTATGTTCTGAAGGAGTGATTTCATTATCTTTAACAGTCAAGGAAGTAAAAACCAAATTACCTTCATAATATAATTTACTGATATCATCCGGATTGAAATAATTTACTCCATTCACTCCACCAAAATACAGCGTATCATTATCTTTGAAAAGCGCTCCAAGATTGAATTCTGAGTTTTGAAGCCCATCTTTTTTATTGAAATTTCTAAATGTTTCATTCTTTTTATCAAATTCAAATATTCCGGTGTTAGTTGATAGCCACAGATATTTATCAACTTCCAATATACTATAAACCACATCATTTGTCAATCCTTCTTCTTGGCTATATTGAGTGAAAGTTTCCTTGTCAATATCGTATTTATACATTCCGGTATGACTTCCAATCCAAATAAGTTTATTATTAAAATCCTGATAAGTTGTTAAAATCGTACTCGTATTTAATAAATTATTTTGTTTATTAAAAACATCAAATTTATATCTTCCATCCTTTGAGAATGATAGTTTATTCAGTCCGTTTTTAGTTGCTATCCAATAATTCCCATCAGCATCTTGAGATATATTAAAAGTGAAGTCCGAACTTATACTATTTTCCGAATCATTTTGTCTAAATTGCTTAAAACTAAAAACATTTGAGTCTAAATCTCCTGTAAACAAGCAAATTCCTCCACCAAAAGTAGATACCCAAATGCGATTTTTATGGTCAATAAATATACTTCTCGTATTGTCAAAACTTAAAGAATTCGGATCATTGGGTTTTGGTTGAATGGTTTTGATTTTTGGTTTATTAGGATCAAAATCATCTAAATCTATTATTGAAATACCTTTTGTGGTAGCAAACCAAAGGTTATTATTATTGTCCCTATTAATCCCTCTAATGACGTTAAAAGCAAGATTTGTGTTTTCCTGAGTTATATAAGTGACTTTTCCTTCATTATCTATACAATTTAATCCGTTTCTGGTTCCGATAAATGTATATTCTTTTGTTTTATAAATTGAAAAAACAAAATCATTATTCAATTGAATTTTACTCTTGGTATTGTAAGTTTTAAAAACCGGTTCTTCTAGTGATAACAAATCAAGTTTATTTGTGCCTATCCAAAGCAGTTTGTCATCTAAAAGTAAGTCATAAACTCTATTTGAAGTAATTGATTTTTTAGTATTAATATCACCTTTTAAATGCTCAACAGTTTTAAAACCTCCATTTTTTAATCCTTTTACAATATACAAACCATTGTCTGTAGCAAAATAATAAGTGCTTTCAATTTGAATAATATCATTAATTACAAGCTTATTTTTCTTTTCAAAATCACTGTCGATAAGTACATTTTCAACAGACTTATTATTTTGCTTATAAATAACCAATCCATTATTGGTTCCAAGCCAAAGATTTCCGGTGATTTCAATTATTTTATTTATGCTATTTAATGATTTATCTACCAGCAATAGTCTTGCTTTATTATGATATATAAAAATACTCCCGTTTTTTGTACCAATAAATAATTCACCTTTATCATTTACATATAAAGAGGTGATTATATCATTATTTATTAGAGGTAGTTCAATTTTGCTTTCATAAATAGAGTCATTTTTTTTTGAAAAAAGTGATAATCTCTGATTACTGTAAGATGCATAAATATTCCCTCTTTTATCTCCTGCAATACCTGTACAATTACTATTTTGATTGCCTAATTTATTAAAAATATCTTTATTTTTGTTATAAAAGCAAAGTCCGTTATTGGCTGTAGCTATCCATAATTTATCATCATCATCAAGTAGAGCATTGATATAATTACCCGAAATAGTATTTGGCTTTTTATTATTATGTTTATATATTTTGAAAGAATTTCCATCAAATCTGTTCAAACCATCTTGAGTCCCAAACCATATAAAACCACCGATATCCTTTGTTATAGTTCGTACTGCACCCTGAGAAATACCCTCTTCCAATCCATAATGACTAAAAGTTTTCTCTTGGGAATAGCTGACAAAAGCATCAAAAAAAATAAGTAAAATATAGAATAATCTTAGTGCTTTCAAACCGTACAAATATTGATTAATATGTAAAATTATTAAAAGCAAATGACATATTGTAATAATAATAAAGTTTTGCTTTTTTAAAATATATTTTATCATATTTTTATAATAAAATCTTATCAACTCCTGTTTTTATATTAAAAATTAATACTTGATTTTTAGATATTATTAAAGTAAAGCTAAACAACTAATATTTTATTGCAGAAACAAAAGTATAGGGATATCATGTAGATTAAGTGCAAATACGTCTCCCTTCCCTTACTAAGCTTACGTTATGACACATCTTTTAATAAGTGTGATAACGATAGCTTTCTCTTGAGAGATTTGATTCCGGTTTTAGCACCCATCCCCGGCCCTTCCCTCACAAAGGGAAGGGAGAAGTGGAGGTGCTTGATTACTAAAAATAGCTATTTGAGAATCATCTTGTTTTATAACTAAATGGTATTTTTTTTTGAAAAAAGCGTTGCTATTGCGGGTTGCAGCTTCCTCCCTTGTAAGGGAGGATTGAGGTGGGTTCTAAATAAAAAATCATGCAAATATTATTACACAAATATGGAGTTTTAACGTACTTCAC
>JALVAD010000577.1 GCA_027011385.1 Saprospiraceae bacterium
ATAAAAAGATATAACATATTGATAAAACAATTAATATTAAAAAGTGGATTATGTAAATATTTTTTTACATGTATATTAAATCAGAAATAAAAGACCAAAATGTCTTTTAAATTTTTCAGCTTTTATGATTTTTTTTCTTAAACTAAAAAAATCCATGGCAAAATATTTGTCCAATATCAATATTGGTATTAATTTAGCCGAACTGAAAAAATATTTAAATTAATTATTAAGCTAAACTAAATTAAATGTTATGATTGCATTGACTAAACGATTTTTAGTGGCTTTTCTTTCTTTGATTTTGTTTGCAACGGGCATGAATGCTCAGCAAACTCTAGATGAAGTAAAAAAAGCCAGAGGTCTTAACGACAACGATATACTCGCAGCTGTTAAGACATTTATGCCCAGAGGAGGGCGTGATGAGTACTTTGGATTTGCCGGAACAGGTAATTCTGGTACTATGATTGTGTATGGAATACCATCCATGCGTATTTACAAGTATGTAGGTGTATTTTCACCGGAACCATGGCAAGGATATGGTTTTGATGATGAGAGTATGCTGATGTTGAAAAAGGGATCACTTGATGACAGAATTGCAAAATATGGGGATATGAGATTTCCTGCATTTTCTGAAACCGGAGGAAAATACAATGGTAAATACTTATTTTATTCTGATGGTGCAAATTCAAGGGTTGCTTTATTAGGTCTTGATGATTTTGAGACTAAACAAATTCTTGCACATCCACTTTTCCACAGTTGTTATGCAGGGGTTGCCGTTGACCAAAATACTGATTATGTAATTCAGTCTAGTCAATATCCTGCTCCTTGGGATTTGAAGTCTACTGATACTAAGGATTTCAAATCAGGTGTTACATTTTGGAAATTTGAAGATGCTGAAAATGGAAAAGAAGGGCATCATATAGGTCGTATGATTAAAGAAAAATCATTTACAGTTGAATTACCTACTTATGAATTGGGTTATTTTGATGCCGGTAGAAATGGAAGTGATGGTTATGTATATGGTATTGCTAAAAAAGATGGTAAAACATTTGTTTATGCAATTAACTATAAGGCATTGGTAGGAAAAGCAGATGGCAGTAAAAATTCAATGGCTACTGTGTCAACCAAAGCAGCCAGTGGTAACGTTGCATATATTCCTGTTAATGGAGCGACTAAGATAAAAGTTACACCTGATGGGAAATATGCTATTGTAGTTGCAGATGAAACTGTGGTATTAGATTTATCCAAAGTTAATGGAGCATTGAAAGGTGGAAATATTGATTTAGCATCAGTAAAGAAATCTTCATTTAAAGTAGGAAGCGGGGTAAAAGATGTAGCGTTTGAAATGAGAGATAATGTTGCTTATTTTTCAGCTTTTAATGATAGAAAGGTTTATAAATTTGATTATACATCAGGTAAAAAATTAGCTGAGGTAGCATTGACATTCAAGCCTAGTGATTTGATGGTTCCACAAGGATTATCAGCTGATCCACATTCAAATTACTTGATAGCAGTTGATAAGGAAGGAATTTATAAAACAAGACACAGTGTTGGTCCTATCAGACCTTCGTTCCAACATCTAATCGATATTTCAGGAGATAAAATGGTTGACTTATATACGATGTCTTTGCCTCAAGCAAATGTATATGGAAACGTAGGTATAAAAAGAACAACAATTAAGCCTATTATCAGATATCCACTAGGAACAAATACTCGTACAGGGGAAATTTCCAAATTCAGAACAGTTGCAGGACAAGAAAAAATAGAAAGAGATCCTAAAACTCATAGAGTACACGTATTTGGTACACTTATTCGTTCACATATTACTCCTGAGATTGTAAATGTAAATGAAGGCGATATAGTTACATTCCACCTTACTAACTTAGAAAGAGCGGAAGATGAAACTCACGGATTTACAGTGGATACTTACGGTAAACACGGTAGTTTTGAGCCCGGTAAAACGGCATCTTTGACATTTGTTGCTGATAGACCCGGAATATTCCCATATTACTGTACAGAATTCTGTTCAGCACTTCACCTTGAGATGGAAGGGATACTTCTTATCAAGCCAAAGAATTACAAAGGACCTGTTGCTGGTGCTGAGGTTAAGTTAACTAAAGAAGAATTGGCTGAATATAAGAAGAATTATGAAGATAAACTTGTTGTAATTAAGCAAACACAAGATATCATCAATGGTGTTGTGGAATGGTTGAAGAAAAACAATTTCTCTAAATATCCTTATGTTGCTGCGTTGGTTGATGATGCATTTGATCAATTGAAAAGAGCTGAGACATCTAAAGCTAATCACGAAAAATATGCTAAAGAAGGAAAATGGAAAGACGCTTTCTTATGGGCTGAGCAATATTGGCAATATCAAGTTAAGACAGCTGATGTTGGTTTGAGGGCTAAGAAGCTATTAGCTGAGAAAATTGGAGTAGATCAATAATAATATTAGATAAAAATTATAAAAATTATAATTATGAAAAATTTTAGTTTAAAAACAATGATCGTCCTTTTCGGAATGACTCTGATTTTTGCGAGTTGTGGTGATAAGGGTGGTAAAAAAGGAGCTACAGCCGGTTCGGGAGAATTTGGTGCTCCAAGGGGCAATGAGTCTTTTGCTGATGTTGTTAAGCGTAGAGACCTTAATGCCGATGATGTTTTGGCTGCTGCCAAAACATATACGCCTGACAATATTAGCGATGAATATATCGCTCTTAACTCCGGAGGACAAGCCGGTAGTTTGCCTACTTATATGGTACCTTCAATGAGGCTTGTTAGATATCCGGTTAACGCAGCCAGACAACCTTATAATGGTTTTGGGTATAGTAAAGAATCAATGGAAAGAATGAAAACCGGTTTTATTGATGGAGCTGAAATACTTTGGGGTGATACACACCATCCCGGATATTCAGAAACGGATGGAATATATAATGGTAAATGGGCAGCTATCAACGATAAGGCAAACCCTAGAATTTATGTGTATAGTTTGAAAGACTGGGAATTGAAGCAAACTGTAATAAATCCGATATTTAGAAATGATCACGGAGGTGCTTTCTTTACACCTAATTCTGAGTACATCATGGAGGCGTGCCAATACCCTGCTCCATATGATCATAAATATCATCCACTTTCTGAAGAGAATTTTAAAAATATTTGGAGAGGTGGTTTAACATATTGGAAGTTTGACAATGATAAAGGGCAAATAGATATGTCTAAATCGTTCAATTTTGAATTACCACCTTACACTCAAGATTTGAGTGATGCAGGTAAAGAGGCAAGTTATGGTTGGGGGTTCACTAACTCATTCTGTTCTGAAATGTACTATGGAGGAATTGAGAGTGGAAGACCTCCATTTGAAGCGGGGTGTTCATCTAGAGACGTTGATTATCTTCATGTGACTAATTGGAAAAAAGCAGAAGAACTAGTAAAAGCCGGAAAAATAGGTAGAAAAGTTATCAGAGGAATGCGTGTAATTACTATTGAAGAAGCTAAAAAATATGGATTGCTTTATCTTGTTCCCGAGCCAAAATCACCTCATGGTGTTGATGTAAACCCAACAGGAGAATACATTATAGTTGCAGGTAAACTTGATAGTCACGCATGGGTTTATTCATTTAAGAAAATCATGAAAGCTATTAAAGAAAAGAAATTCTCAGGTACAGATAAATTTGGAATTCCTGTAATCAAACTTGAAGATGCTCTTCATACTAGTGTAGAAGTTGGTCTTGGACCATTGCACAACCAATATGATAAAACTCCAGGAGTAGTTTATACATCTATATATGTAGATTCAAGAATTACAAAATGGAATTATATAGAAGGTAAAGTTTTAGGTTTTGTTCCTTCTCACTACAATGTTGGACACTTGGTAGCAGCACATGGAGACTCAAGAAAACCACATGGAAAATATTTGATTTCTTTGGATAAGTTGTCTATCGACAGATTTAATCCGGTTGGACCATTGCATCCACAAAATCACCAATTGATAGATATATCAGGTGATAAGATGAAAGTGATATATGATATGCCTTTACCATTAGGAGAGCCTCACTACACATCATTGATTAGTTTTAAGTTCTTTAAAGATATTGAGACTTATCCTGTTGGAACTGATATTTATAAATATACAGGAGCTAGTACTGACTATAAATCACCTTACGCTACTATGACAGGGGAAGAGAAAGTTGAAACAAAAGCTAATAAAGTTCATGTATATGCAACAATAAATAACGGTAAAGTTACACCTGGTAATATTAAGGTTACTCAAGGTCAAGATGTTGAAATTCACATCACCAATTTAGGTCAAACAAAATTGGATCACTATGTATATGAGGTTGCTCTTTATGATCAAATGTACAGATGGAGACCGGGAGAGACTGCTACTATTGCTTTCAAAGCGGAAAAAGCCGGAGCTTATCCATTATTGCTTGATAAAATACACAGCCCAGAGGGAAGAAGTTTGGTTGGTTATCTTACTGTCGAACCAAATGCAAAAGCTGAAAATGCTAAATTATTGGCATATTCAAAGAGAATCCAATGGGATAATTTGATGCAAGCATTTAAACCATCTGCAATAGAATTGAAAAACTTGATGCCTGGAGAACTTGAGTTCTTAAACTATGGATGTAACGCATGTCACAAATTTGGCGAAGACTTTAATGGTCCAGACTTATTGATGGTTGACAAGCGACGAACTGAAAAATGGCTTGAAGAATGGATTTTGGATCCTGATTCACATTTCAAAGATGCAGATGTACAGGCACTATACAAAAGATTTAAGTTAAAAATGCCTAATCAAAATGTATCAAAAGACGATGTTAAGAAAATTATTGAGTACATGAAAGCTAAGTCTAAAAAGGCTATGGAAGGTTAAAATAAATTGATTTTCATAACAAATTAATTTAAGGGGTGGATTTATTCACCCCTTTTTTGTATAAATTTGTTAATTTTTTAACAAAGAAATGAAAAGTGTTTTAACTTTGCACCTCGCGATGAGTAATTTTTATATCGTATATTTATCAATTTTTAAAAATTTAAAACTAAACAGATGAAAAAAATTTTATTATCCCTAACAATGGTTGCTTTTTTCGGTTTGCTTATGACAAGTTGTGGTGGTGACAAGAAAGCGTCAAAATCAAACGAAACAAAAGCAGAAGTAAAAAAAGAAGAAGCTCCTAAAGCAGAAGCAAAGACAGCTTCAGTTGATGTTTCTAAAATGACAGCAAATTTAGAAAACGGAAAAAAAGTTTACAGTAAAGCATGTATTGCTTGTCACTTTACAGGAGTAAGTGGAGCACCTGCATTGAAAGCAGACAAATACAATAAAGAAGATTGGCAAAAAAGAGCTGATAAAGGTATGGCTACCTTGTTAGAGCATTCAATTAAAGGATTTAATAATAACTTGATGCCTCCTAAAGGTACTTGTATGGATTGTAGTGAACAAGATTTATTTGATGCAATTTCATACATGTACAATGAAGCTAAAGCAACAATAAAATAAATTTCTTTAGTATTAAGAAATACGCCAAAGTGGTTTTGGCGTCACTTGTAAAAGGTATTCTTTCATCTACGAAAGAATACCTTTTTAGTTTATCTTATAAATAAGAAAAATAGCTAATATACAC
>JALVAD010000578.1 GCA_027011385.1 Saprospiraceae bacterium
GAATATATTAGTAAATAACAAAATAAATAATACCTTTGCAGCCGCTAACGAAGATTTTCGTAATTAAACTTAGTAAAATTAAAAAAAATGAGTGTAAAATTAAATTCAGATCAAAAGAAAGAAATTTTTAAAAATTTCGGTGGATCGGAAACAAATACCGGTTCAATTGAAGCACAAGTTGCTTTATTAACAGAACAAATAAGAATATTAACAGGGCATCTTAATGAAAACAAAAAAGATCAAGTTTGCAGAAGATCTCTATTGACAAAAGTAGGAAAAAGAAAGCGTTTCCTTAAATATTTGATGAGAAAAGATATTCTTGCATACAGAGCTTTAATTGAGAAATTAGGAATTAGAAAATAAATTGATTTTTCTACTATGGCAATGACTGTAAGATATAACATTATCATTACTATGGTATCCTTTTTCAGATTTTTTTAAAATGTAATGCCTTTAGCATTACTTGATATCAACAACATATCAATTGATATCAGAAAAACAATACTTAATTATGGGTAAAAAACAAGGGATTACAACGTCATTCAATTTGCCGGATGGACGGGAGGTAATCATAGAGACAGGTAAACTAGCTACGCAAGCTGATGGTTCTGTCACAATTAAAATAGGTAAAACAATTATGCTGGCAACAGTTGTATCCAGCAAGGAAGCAAAAGAGGACATGGCATTTTTTCCTCTTTTTGTCGACTATCAAGAAAAATTTTCATCTGCGGGTAGAATTCCGGGGAACTTTTTCAGAAGAGAAGGTAGACTTAACGATGACGAAATATTGGTTTCAAGACTTGTAGACAGAGCAATCAGACCTTTATTTCCAAAAGAATATATGAATGAGACTCAGGTTTTCATTAACCTCTTATCAGCAGATGAAGGTGAAATGCCTGATGCGCTTGCAGCCTTGGCGGCTTCCGCTGCTCTTAGTGTTTCCGACATTCCATTTGGAGGACCAATATCTGAAGTTAGAGTAGCAAAAAAAGACGGTGAATTTATAATCAATCCTCTCAGAACTGATTTGGAAGATGTTTCATTGGATTTGATAGTAGCTGCTACGATGGATAATGTAATGATGGTAGAAGGAGAAGCTGATGAAGTATCAGAGAAAGAAATAGTCGAAGCTATTAAATTTGCTCATGATGCTATAAAGGTACAAATTAAAGCACAACTGGAATTAGCCAAACTTGTTGGTGAAAAAGCTACTCAAAAAAGAGAAGTCCCGGAAGCAAAAAACAATGAAGAATTAAAAGCTGAAATTACAGCTGCTATTGAAGATAAATTAGTTAAAATAGCAAAAAGTGCTCTTGATAAACATTCAAGAAAAGCTGAACTTAAAGCCTTGAAAACTGAGCTCAAAGAGAAATACAAACAAGAAAAAGACGAAGAATGGTTTAATGAATATTCAGGTCTTATATCTGAATATTTCAACAAACTACAAAAAGAAGTCTTTAGAAAGATCATTCTTGAAGAAAATCTAAGAATGGATGGTAGAAAACCTGATGAAATCAGAGATATCTGGAGTGAAATAGATCTTATCCCTGCTAGTCACGGAGCTGCTGTTTTCACCAGAGGTGAGACTCAAGTCCTTTCAATTTTAACATTAGGTACAAAAATGGATCAGCAAATGGTTGATACTGCTTTGAATTCTCACTATGATGATTTTATGCTTCATTATTCTTTTCCTGGTTTTTCCGTAGGAGAAGTTAAGCCCATGAGAGGTCCGGGTCGTAGAGAAGTTGGACACGGTAATCTTGCAAAAAGATCTTTGAGAAAAGTTCTTCCGGATGACTTTCCTTATACAACAAGAATAACTTCAGATGTACTAGAATCTAATGGTTCATCATCTATGGCTACAGTTTGTAGTGGTTCAATGGCATTGATGGATGCTGGTGTTCCGATAAAAGCTCCCGTTAGTGGTATAGCAATGGGATTGATTACTGATGGTAAAAAATTTGCAATCCTATCTGATATATTAGGTGATGAAGATGCAATCGGAGATATGGATTTTAAAGTTACAGGAACAGAAAATGGTATTGTAGCTTGTCAGATGGATATAAAAATAGATGGTCTTCCTTATGAAATATTAGAAAAAGCATTGTTACAAGCAAAAGAAGGAAGATTGCATATTTTAGGTAAAATGGCAGAAACTATTGATAAGCCTAGAGAAGATTTCAAATCACATGCGCCTAGAATTGCTGTAGTAGAGATAAATCAAGACCAAATAGGTGAAGTGATTGGGCCTGGAGGTAAAGTCATTCAAGAAATGCAAAAATTGACTAATACTACTATAACAATTACAGAAGAAGGAGAAAAAGGAATCATTCATATCTTCAGTTCAAATAAAGATGATATTGAAGCTGCGAAAAAAATGATTCACAATATTACTTATAAACCTCAGGTTGGAGATGTATTTGATGCAGTAGTGAAAACAGTAATGCCATATGGTGTTTTTGTAGATTTCATGGGTAAAAAGAGTGGACTAGTACATGTCTCTGAGTTATCTTATAGTAGAATTGAGGATGTCGAAAAAGAAATTAGCGTTGGAGATGAATTCAAAGTTGAAATGATAGGAATAGATCCTAAAACTAAGAAACTTCGTCTAAGTAGAAAATCACTTTTACCAAAACCTGATTATATTAAGGAAAGAGAAGAGAGAAACGAAAGAGAAGGTGGAAATAGAGATCATAGAAATTCCAGAGGTAGAGGTGGTAATGACAGGAGAAGAGATGATAGGAGAAGAGATGACAGAAGAAGAGACGACAGAAGAAATGATCGTAGAGACGATAGAAAAAGAGATTAGTTCTAAATCAATTTAATAGAAAAAGCTGCCTTTTTAAGTGCAGCTTTTTTTTTAACAGAATTTTAATTATTATTCAATTAATTAAGAAATGACAAAATATATTTACATAATCAGACACGGTGAAACAGAATACAATAAACTCCAAATAATGCAAGGTAGGTCTATTAATATAGGTTTGAATGAAACCGGGAAAAAACAAGGAGATCTATTCTATAAAAAATATAAAAATATACCTTTTGATATAGTAATCACATCAGAATTAAAGAGAAGTCAAGAGACAGTTCAGGAATTTACAGAAAAAATACCACATATTGTAGACGAAAGGATAACTGAGATCTCTTGGGGTGCTAATGAAGGAAAACCAATGGATAAATCTGTTACTTTGCGTTTCAAAAAAATGATCCAAGAATGGTCAAATGGAAATTTGGACTATTCAATACCGGGTGGAGAGACCGGAAAATCTTTAGCGAATAGGCTACAAAGCTTTGTTCAAGATCTTAGAAATAGAGAGGAAAAATACATTCTTGTATGTACACACGGCAGAGCATTGAAAATGCTTATTACAAAATTGTTGAACCAATCTATCAATATGATGGAAAAATATAAACACAGCAATACAGGATTATATCTTTTTAAACAAAAAGGAGAAAGTATTATTCTAATAGAAGAAAACAACATAGAACACCTATTAAGCTCCTAATTAGTATCTGCATGAAACAGACAATTTTTTAATTTGACTGTATAAATATGGTTTGGGATTGTTTAGATTTTGACTTTTTACAATGAATTGATACCATGTACATTCATTTCCGTGGATACGAGCGAAAGCAAATCAGAGAAGCGAGGTCAGAGACACTCGCACATCAGTTGTATTATGCCTCACGGTACATTGATACAGTGTAAATAAGTTAGAAATACACCTTTTTAACATTTATAATTACGGCAAACAGAAATAAATAATTATTTTCGTGTTTCATTAGTGTTTGCACTAAAACAATCTGTAAAAAAAAACATAGAAGATGGATGATTTTAATAATTTTATAGAGAAGAAGATTGCTCCAATGCTAGATTCTTTAGTAATGTATTTGCCAAAGATATTACTCGCTATTGCATTATTGGTCATTGGATTTTGGGCGATAAAAAAGATAATGGCTTCAATTATGAGAGTAGTTGATAAAAGCAAATTATCAGAAGAAATAAAACCATTACTTAATACTTTCCTCACGATAACATTCAAAGTAATACTTATTTTTGCTGTTTTAGGGATTTTGGGAATTGAAACTTCTGCATTCGTTGCATCTTTTGCAGCTATTAGTTTCGCTATAGGAATGGCATTTCAGGGAGCTTTGGGGCATTTAGCATCAGGACTAATGATATTTTTATTCAGACCATATAGAAAAGGGCATTATATACAAGTCCAAGACCAAGAGGGATATGTTCAAGAAATTCAATTATTTAATACGGTTATTAAGAACTTGGATAATGAATTGATATTAATTCCTAATGGCAATATCTTTGGAGATGTAATTGTCAATTCTTCTGTTTACGATCACATAAGGCTATCTTTCACAGTACATATACCCTATGGCGAGGAATTCAAAAAGGTAAAGAAAATAATAGCTGAGGCTTTGGATAAAACAGAATTGTTACTAAAAGATCCCAAGCCTTTCATCGGCATAAAAGAATTTGATACTCATACAATTATTTTGGAAATAAAAGTTTACTCAAAAATTGAAGATAAGGAAAATGCATATTTCAAAGCTACAGAAGCTGTTAAAAATGCATTAGGAGCAAATGGAATTAAAATGGCTTATTCTGAAGGTATTGAGTTAGGAGAAATCGGCGCATAAAATTATTTCTGATCTTTTTTCTTAAGAATTATTTTACCAAAAGAAATCAAAAGCACACCAAATACGGTAAATATCCCTCCAATGACTTGATATTGCATTGGAAATTTGCCAAAATACAGATAAGCTCCTAATAGTACAAATAAACTTTTAGAACTGCTCAAAATAGATCTCTTTGAAGCTTCAATATACTGCAGTGCATTGTATCCGGCAATTACAGTCAAGAATGGACCAAGCAATGAACCAATTGTAATAGAAATAAGTGCTTTTTGTGGTATATGAAATGATTGCTTAGTCAAAAACATCAAAATAATCGTAAATATAAATATAAATACTCCCCTATTCAAAGACAATAATGAGGGAGTAAGCTTCTTTATATTCTTTTTTACAATAATGGTATTAATCGAAAAAATAGAAGTAGATAGTAAAACAAATTGAGTTCCGTTAAGAAAAATACTATTCAAGCTGGCATTTCCCTTATAGCTAATAACAAATGCCCCTGTTAGCGTTAGAATTACACCTAATACTTCTATATAATTAAATCTCTCTTTCAATATCAATATACCTAAAATTGTGACAAATAATGGGCTCAAGTTTCCAAGAAAGGAAGTAACAGAAGGGTTCTCAATAGTCATTATAGCATAGAAGAAAGAAGTTGTAGCAACTATTTCCAATAGACCAATTAGCAAATAAAGTTTGAAATTACCCCTAATTGCTTCTTTTATTTTTGACAGGGATATCCTTTTATTCAAAAAAATAATATTCCAAATCAAGCCAAAACCAAACCAATAAAAACCAAATTGAATAATATCAACCAGATTCAATGCAGCTTTGCTAAAAATATAGACATTGGATACTGCTAAAATCCCAACAAATGTCCAAATATATCCTTTTGTACTATCTGATAATTTCATATTTCAATGTATTGCCTGTTTTCTTGTAGTCACTATATAG
>JALVAD010000579.1 GCA_027011385.1 Saprospiraceae bacterium
AATATATATTCATAAAACCATATAGCAGATTTTGCTAACAAAAAAAACTTCTTTAACATAAGTCTTATTCTTCACTCTTAATATAATACTCGTAAATAAATACTTCTATTTCAGAAGTGAATAAGCGAGGTCAGAGACACTCGCTTATCAATTTTTTTTCAATAAAATAAGGGAAAACTTAGGACTCGAAAGCTCGACTGCAAGGAGTGATTTTGAAGCCGGTTTATAAAAAGAGGTTTGGAATTTCAGGTTTCATGTTATGCAAAATATTAATTTTTTTGTGACAAAATTGTAAGTATAATCCCTTTTATTACACTAATACCTTATCAATAATCAAATGCTATATAAAATGAGAAAAAAAATATTAAGTCATAGTTATTTTTCAAAAATATGAAAGGTCTAAGCAATATATACAGATTCTTACTGTTTAGAATTTATTTAAATAACAAAATAAGCAAATGAAAAAATATTTATTTCTATTTCTAACTATTTTTGGTTTGGCTATTATCATGACATCCTGTAATCATAAAAACGATAACATTGACGCACTTCCTGAAGTAAGTTTTTCCAACGAGGTGCTTCCTATTTTTCAAACAGGCTGTGCTATTAGCGGATGCCACGATCAATCTACAGGTAGAGAAGGAGAGGTATATACCAATTACGAAAATATCTTAAGCTCTGTTGATCCCGGAAACCCCGATAATAGCAAATCTTATAAATCTATGACCAACTATTTTCAAACAATGCCTCCTGACAGACCTCTATCTGCGGAAGAAAGGACAAAAGTCAGGGTATGGATATTACAAGGAGCTAAAAACAATTAAAACAATGAAAAAAATGAAGAAAATATTAATTTTACTGCTATCATTATTTGCATTCTCTATTCAGTCTTGTTACTATGACAATGAGGAAGAACTCTATCCTCAAATAACCGATGGATGTGATACGACTAATGTAACATACAGCAATAATGTACAAAAAATAATATCATCCAGATGTCTTGGATGTCACAGTGATGCAAGTTACAAAGATTATGGCGGTGGAGTAGCTCTCGAAGGATATAACAACTTAAAATCTTCAGCGGATAATGGGGGGCTAATAGGTACAATCACACATAATCAGGATTATTCAGCTATGCCAAAAGGAGCAAATAAATTGGACGATTGTAAAATAGAGCAAATTAAAACTTGGGTAGCTCAAGGAGCTAAAAACAACTAAATAAACAAAATGTAAACACATGAAAAAGATACTTTTATTAATATTGATATCATTTCTGGCATTTGGCAATACATTTGCTCAGGATATGGACGATCTATTGGATGCAGAACTGAACAATACAAAAACATATACTATTGCTACTTTCAAATCCACTCACATTATAAATAGTCATTCGGTAGCACAATTGAAAAAGAACCATTTGAATTTCATCATTTATCACCGTTTCGGAGCTATTTCCGGAGGAATAAAGCAATTTTTTGGTATAGACCATGCGAATATGCGCCTTGGCTTTGAATATGCAATTAATGACTGGCTGACTCTTGGAGTAGGTAGAAGCAATTTTGAAAAAACCTATGACGGCTTGGTAAAAATCCGGTTGCTTAGGCAGAGCAAAGGAGGAAAGTGGGCAATGCCTGTTACATTGACATACCTTGGAACTTCAGAGATATTCACAAAACCATTTGATAATCCGGATAGGGACAATTATTTCTCATCAAGACTATCTTATACGCACCAATTGTTAATAGCAAGAAAATTCAGCGAGAGATTATCTCTACAACTTATGCCAACTGTAGTTCATAAAAACCTTGTCAAAACAGCTTTGGAATTGAATGACCTACCGGCTTTGGGGATTGGAGGGAGATATAAATTAAATAAAAGGATTGCCCTTACATTTGAATATTATGCAACATTTAGGTTACCAAAACACAATATAGATTATCACAATCCTATTGGAATAGGTGTTGATATCGAAACCGGAGGACATGTATTCCAATTGGTCCTTTCCAATTCCGGTATTATGCAGGATGGAGGGTATATTTACGGAACAAATAATAATGACTTTTTTAAAGGCGATATCCATTTTGGATTTAATATAACGAGAGTTTTTTCATTCAATAAGCATTGAGTTTACTATGGGAAATAATCAGGTGCATTTCATTTTTTCGCGTTGCGGGTTGATTCTCCTTTAGGAGTCAGAGGCAAAGCAATGGGTAAAGCGAAAAAATGAAAAACGCCTAAATAATCAATACTGATAATATTTATTCGAAAAAAATTGTAAATCTAAAGAGAAGTCTCAATATACAACAACACTTTTTTTACATATTTTATTAACAAAAAAAATCATAACACATGAAAAAATACATCTTTATTTTCATCGCATTTTTAGCGATAAGTTCTAATCTATCAGCACAAAAAACATTTTACACAAAAAGCGGTTATATAGGGTTTTTCTCGACTACCCCGTTAGAAAATATCGAAGCCGAAAACAATCAGGTTGTCAGTTTCATCAAAACAGATAAAGCGGCTGTAAGCTTTGGCCTTTTGGTAAAATCTTTCAAATTCAAAAATGCATTGATGGAAGAACATTTCAATGAAAATTATGCAGAAACAGATAAATTCCCCAAAGCGAAATTCAAAGGAAAAATCACCAATATTTCCGATATAGATTTTGATAAAAACGGCACATATAACGCTGATGTTTCCGGAAAAATAAAATTTCACGGTGTCACAAAAGATATTGATATAAAAGCCAAATTGACTGTTGATGGAGATGAACTCAAGGCAATTTCTACTTTCTACCTAAAACCCTCAGACTTTGATATAAAGATACCAAGTGTGGTGCGAGAAAAAATAGCAAAAGAAATGACTGTCAAAGTAGATGTGGAATATAAAATTTATAAAAAATAAACACATGAAGAAGAAAATAATATTTAGCGTTCTTATTTTGATGATTCTTGGTGCATTCGGAGCATATTACTACACTTTTCATATGCCACATAAAAACACATTTAATCTAAAACCGGAATATACAGTCAAAGCACAAAATCTCTTTTCGAGTTTTGATGATGAAGACAAAGCAAATGAGAAATTTTTAGGAAAAATCATTGAAGTGGAAGGCAAAGTAGTTGGCGTAAAAAAATTCAATAACAATTACGAAATTTCTCTTTTGGATGATATGGAAGGTGTAACTTGTTTGGTGGACAGTAATTACGCAGTACAGCAAAAAGCCATTCTTGACAAAATAAAAACTGATGATATCATTAAAATAAAGGGGCAATGCAACGGGTATCTTATGGGAGTAAAACTCGATAGATGTGTTGTCGTAACCAAATAATAATTTAAAAACATTCTACAATAGCTCTCGACCAAAACAATATTTCCATAAAATAATATCCTTGTTTATTTAATTTCTTATATTTGGAACACGAATTAAAACAAGGATATTATGTTTGAAAACCGGAGTGCGAAAACCAACTACCAAAAGACACTTAAAAACATCGGATACGTAGAGAGAAAACTGGCTTCTCAAGAAGATTATGACAGAATAGGATTTATGTCCGGTCTTGAAGTTCATCAACAATTGGACACAAAAAAGAAGCTTTTCTGCAATTGTCCCGTTGGTCTTTACCAAAAAGCCGATGATTTTGATGCTGAAGTAATACGCCATATGAGACCAACTATGAGCGAACTGGGAGAGTATGACGGAACTGCATTGATGGAATTTAAAACCAGAAAAAACATAACCTATAGGCTAAAAAAGGAAACCGCCTGTACATACGAAGTTGATGACACACCTCCATTTCCTATAAATAAAGAAGCTTTGGGAATTGCATTGAGAATCTCTTTATTGTCCAAACTCAATATCGTAGGTGAAGTACATATCACCAGAAAACAGTATCTTGACGGAAGTATTCCTACAGGATTTCAACGTACGGCAATCTTAGGAGTCAATGGAGAAATAGAACTGCCATACAAAAAAATCAGATTAATCCAACTGTCTATCGAAGAGGATTCTTGTAGAGAAGTTTCCGACATTGGGCATGACCGTATTTATAGAACAGATCGACTCGGGACTCCTCTGATAGAGACCGTGACACACCCTGATTTCGCAAATCCTGATGAAGTAAAAGACGGATGTGATTATATCCGTTTTCTCAACAGAAGTACAGGTATGGTAAAAACAGGAATTGGCGCCGGACGAGAAGACGTCAATGTAAGCTGCAAAGGGGGTACAAGAGTAGAAATAAAAGGTGTAGCTCACACCAAATGGATACCCGATTTGACGCACAATGAGGCATTCAGACAATGGGCTTTGTTAAATATCCGCTCTATTCTGAATAAACGTATCAAAGACAAAGACAATTGGAAGATCGAATACGAAATTCTTCCTCAAAATCCTGAATTATTCAAAAGGGGAATTGTGAAAGATACAGTAGCGACAGGCAAAAAAGCAATTGTTGTAAATCTGCCTAATTTCAAAAAAATCTTATCGCATTTCACTCAACCAAACAAAATATTTGCTGATGAAATATATGACAGATTGAAGGTAATCGCTTGTCTCATCCCTCCATTTATGTTTCATACCGAAGAATTAAGCTCTACATTATCTTCAAAAAGAATAAAACAAATCCTGAATTTATCTCAGCTCAATTTTGGAAAAAATGATGCTCAAATGATTGTTTTGGCACCGGATGAAGATATTGAAACTGCTTTGGAAACGATAGAAGAAAGATGCAAAATGGCATTTGAGGGAGTACCAAATGAAACAAGAAAATCATTGACAAACGGTACTACTATTTTCGAGAGAGTTCTTCCCGGTGCAGAAAGAATGTATCCTGATACAGACTCTGCACCAATTCCACTTCCGGAATCATATATTGAAGAGTTATCAAAAGATTTACCCAATGAAATTATCGACAATTACAAGCAAATGAAAAAATGGGGTATCCCCGAAAATTATTATAGCTACATCTTAAGTAAAAATATATTTGGCTTACTCAAAGATTTAATAACAAAACTAAAAATCAATCCTAAATATGCAGGCAAATTCATTGGTCAAATACTAAAGCATGAGGAAGGTCAAATCAAATTAAAAGACAGGTTTAACTACCAACTGATATATAAACTTTTTGACTTTCTTATTAAAAATGATATTGAAATAGAATTGGCAGAGCGTATGTTACCGGAGCTATTGGAGCACCCCAGAATGGAATTTGAATCAATATTGTCCGTAATAAAATTTAAGAAAATCAAGCCTGAAAAAATATTGGACAATATCAACTTCATCAAAAACAAATTTGTTCTGCTCAAGGGGAAAGATGATAAAAAAGATTATATCAATTGGGTAATGGGCGAATTGAGATACTCAGCCATTGGCAATATACCGTTAAAAAAGCTTTACAAAGCTGTTACCAAAAACTTATTTTAACACTATAAACCAAATCAAATGAGCAACGATTTATTTCAAGGATATAAGGGTGATGCATTGAAATTATTAAAAAAATACAATGTTAGAGTTTGGGGACAAACGGATATCAAAACAAAAAGAGGGGATTTCACAGGAACAGTATTACCAAGATCTGAAAATGATGACGACCAACATATAGTGGTCAAAATACCAACAGGGTACAATATAGGAGTTGATGTCAAGACTGTCTTGGATATGGTAGAAACCGGCTACAAAAAGGCTAATTACAAGATTCCTGAAAAAGAATTTCCTGTTACTCCCGGATTGCCTAATGTGAAACTTCTCGGTACGGGAGGAACAATTGCTTCAAGGCTTGATTACCGAACAGGAGCGGTCATTCCCGCTTTTTCCCCCGGAGAACTTTATGGTGCAGTACCTGAATTGGCTGATATATGCAATCTTGAGACAGAAAAAGTATTCGCTGTATTTAGCGAAAATATGGGACCGAAGCAATACATCGCTCTAGCAAAAACAATCGGTAAAGAAATAGAAAAAGGTGTCGACGGAATAGTGATTGGACATGGAACGGACACTCTTCAGCATACAGCGACAGTTCTTACTTTTATGGTTCAAAATCCACCTGTCCCGATAATACTTGTGGGCTCTCAACGCTCTTCAGACAGACCGAGTTCTGATGCTGCATTGAACCTAATGCATGCAATGTATGCAGCCGGCAATTCCAAGATAGCTGAAGTGATGGTCTGTATGTTTGGACCTACCTCTGATGAGTATGGGTTATTGCACAGAGGTACAAGAGTGCGCAAGATGCATTCATCCTACAGGTCAACTTTCAGGACTATTGGTGATGTTCCTTTGGCAAGAGTCACAAGACAAGCCGTGACGCCAATCAAACAAGATTTTAAACCCAGGCGAGAAGACAGAAATGTCGATATTTATCCATATTTCAATGACAGGGTGACAATGATTTATTATTATCCCGGAATGAAGCCTGATATTATTGACAACGCAGTTGATGCAGGATATGAGGGTATCATTTTCGTCGGAACAGGATTGGGGCATGTAAATATGGATTTATTCCCTGCAATCAAAAGGGCGCAGGACAAAGGAGTATTTATGTATATGACGGTACAAACAATTTGGGGTTATGTCCATATGTTTGTTTATGATACAGGAAGAGATTTGATGTCAAGAGGTGTAGTCCCTGCTTGGAATATGCTACCCGAGACTGCTTGGATAAAACTCAGTTGGGTATTGGGACAAACCAAAGACCCTGATAAAGTAAAAGAGATAATGGAAACCATAGTCAATGATGAATGGACAGAACGAGAACCATACAACGGATATTTGGTCTATCAAGGAGGAGCACCGGAAGTAGAGAGATTTATACGGGAAGTGCATAAATAGTGTCTGCCCGAAAACACATCAAATCATTGAAAAAAAATCAAAATCTAAGCAAAATATTATCAGAATTTCAAAAATTGTCTGTTTTCAGGCAGACACTAAATAGTTTAGGGCGCATATCATTTAGAACAAACTGATATATCCCAAGTGGATTTTGACGTCTTTGTAGTCCACAGGATTACCAAGGCGACTCCCCAAGGCTGTGGTCAAGCGTATAATACCCCCTTTTGTATCAAAATTTATCCCCACGCCAAAACCATAGGGTCTGTCCCACTTATCCTTGTCCATAAAAGGGTCTCGCAATATCGCATAGTCCAAAAATGCAAATAAAAAAGAGTTTCTATCTATGATTAATCTCAATTCTGCGGTAGATAAATTGTAAAAGTCAGCAAGAATACTTTCCTCGTCAAATCCCCTTAATATTTTATTTCCACCAAGCCGGAACAATTCGTTTTGGTACAATCTACCCTCTGATTTTCGCCATGCTGCTTTATCGGCAATCTTTACAACCAAATTTCTATTCAGAGAAAAATAATACGAGATATCAGCAGAGACATTAAACTGATAAGTCGTCAATTTCAATGAATCATAACTATCGGAAAAATCAAAATCATCCCCTTTTAAATTTTGAATCTGTGGATTCTTGATGATTTTCCTCTGACCAATTTTGGCATCCAATCCAATATTAAAACCCTTACTAGGACTGAAATTATAATCAAGAACATTATAATCCAATTTCAATCCAAAACTATTGGTTGACACGTCAAGCTTATTTGGTAATCTCCCAGAACTAACTATCGAGGACGAATCTATACTTGTAAGTCTGGAAGTAAACAAACTCCAATATGTCTTCAAATAATTAGCACCGTGAAATAGGTATTGAACGCCAAAATCAAAATTCACATCGCGATAGCTGTTTTCATTGATATAAATATTGAATTTTGAATCTATCCCATAGGGCAAATCCAAAATATACGGATAGTTTGCATCCAATCTCAAACTCTGCTTGCCTTGTGAAAGATTCTTGTACTTAAAATACAATCGCTCCCCATGCCCTAATTTATTAATCATCTCCGCCATGAGCTCTCCGGTCAATTTATACTTTCTTAGCCCTGTTTTATCAGGCAAAAGCCCGATGATAAAATTAAATCTATTTACTTTTCTGGATTTCAACAGCAAAATAACACTCGCTTCATTTCCAAAAAACCCAACCCTCGGTTGCTTATCTATATCGACAAAAGGCAGATTATCAATCTTTCTTTTTATTTGATTTATTTTACGTTTATCAAATATATCTCCCTTTCTAATCCCCAGATAATTTTCCAAATATTTATAGGATAAATCCACCTTTGAATTCACCTTAATTGTATCGAAATAAACTTTTTTATTCAGTTTAATATCCAATTTGGCCGAAATAGAGTCCCTTGAATTAAATACTATGCTATCAATATTGACACTTGCAAAGGGATAGCCTGAATTGTCCAAATAGTTCAATATTTGCTCTGAGACAAATGCTAGTCTAGAAGTGGAAACATAGGACTTATTCCATTTTGACACATCAATTCTCAATTTTTCCAATATATTATTTTCATCATTACCAATTGACAATTTGAGCCATTTGTACCTTACCCCGGGCGAAAACTTCAAAGTTCTCACTAGGTCTTTTTTCGAGCTATCAATCACAGGATTCAGATATCCCAAACCGGATAAACTGTCTTTTATAAAATCTATCCTCAATTTCAATTTCAAGGAATCGGAAAACTTATATAAAGTGGATGCTTTTGGGGCATTGGTACTATCCAAAACGATAACTCTGGTATAAAACTTTTCAGCAATAGGCTTTTTGTCTTGTGCATAAGACACAAAATTCAGTAGAATCATAGCAAAAGATAAAAAAGCCTTTCTCAATTAACCGGTGTTTTATCTTTAACGAAAATAGCTAACAATTCTTATAAAGTGTCTGTAAGAAAATAATAAAGGGACACTATTCATCTCAAATATTAATATATGAGTTCTCCCTTTCCCTGTCTTATAATTTCAAAATCACTACCTGTACAGTCAACGATTGTTGATGGTTCCCCTATCACAATTCCCCCGTCAATTACAATATCGACAAGGTGTTTGTATTCTTCGTAAATTTCATAGGGATCGCTAGGATACAAATCCATTTCTTCATCAATTTTCAGTATTGAAGTTGACATCAAAGGATTACCCAGATTTCGTACTATCTCATTAACTATTATCGAATCAGGCATTCTGATTCCAACTGTTTTTTTATTATTTTTCAGCATCCTTGGCACAGAATTATTGGCATTTAGAATAAAGGTAAAAGCTCCAGGCAGATTTTTTTTCAATACTTTAAAAACCTTATTATCGAATGGTTTTGCATAGTCATTGATATGCGTCAAATCTTCAATAATAAATGAAAAATTCGCTTTTTTAGGATCTACTCCTTTTATTCTTGCTATTTTTTCTACTGCTTTACTGTTTGTTATATCACAGCCCAATCCATAAAGCGTATCTGTAGGATAAATTATTACGCCACCATTTTTAAGAATATCTACGATATGTTTTATTTTTCTTTTTTCAGGGTTTTGGTGATGAAGTTTTATAAGCTCAGACATAGTAAAAAAATTTAATTGAGTGCAAATGTAAAGATTAACCTGCATTATTCATATAGGTGCATTTCATTTTTTCGCGTTAAACAGCATTTTTATAAATAATTTCTTCTACTTTAGCGAGCTCTGTCCATTGATTATATGGAGAGATAAAATTTCCCCGACAGGGGAAAAATATGAATAACCGTGGGTGAAACCCGCGGTATCCGAACAAGTAGAGTACAACTCCGGAGGAGTTGAATATTAACAGTTGAATATCCATACAACATAATAATTGATAATTGAACACCTTCGGCGTTCATGTCCCCTCTCACATTTACCCCGCATTTCATACGGGGCTATTCATATTTAGTGTATGCTTTTATAACAAAAATTTCGCAATTTCCGCCACATCTCAAACCAATTTTTCCAAATAAAATCAGATTGCCGATGATAAAAATCAAATTTTAACTAAATTTGAGAATTCTTTTGAAATAACCAAACATAAAATATATTAATTATGAATTTTGATTTTAAAAAACTGTTACCTCATTTGATTGCTTTAGTGATTTTCGTATTAGTGAGCAGTGTATATTTCTTGCCTCAATTCAGCGGGAAAAAACTTTATCAAAGCGATATAGTCAACCACCAGGCAATGGCTAAAGAGGCTCAAGATTATTATAAAAAAACAGGAGAAGTTACTTTGTGGACAAATTCCATGTTTGGAGGAATGCCGACATACCAGATAAGTGCACCTCAAAAGCACAACTATCTAAAACAAGTCAGGTCTGTATTAGAATTGGGGTTTGCAAGACCTGCCGGGTATTTCATACTTGGTATGATTAGTTTTTATATCTTGTTTTTAGTGCTTGGATTCGAAGTTTGGCTTGGAATTATCGGTGCGATAGCATTTAGTTTTTTGACTAACAATATCTTCCTTTATCAAGCCGGACATATGACAAAAATCGTGGCAATTATGCTAGGTCCACTTGTTTTAGCAGGAGTGATATTGACCCTAAGAAAAAAATATATTCCCGGTGCAATTCTATTTGCATTGTCGATGGGATTGGAACTTCTATCAAATCACCCTCAGATGACGTATTACCTTGGCTTTGTCATTGCTATACTGGTAATATTGGAAATAATACCACTGATTAAGGCAAAAGAATTCAAATCCATAGCGATTATAAGCGGAATATTTGTATTGGGAATTGTGCTTGCCGTGGGAGCTTCAGCATCAAAACTATGGACTACATATGAATATTCCAAGGACACAATGCGGGGCAAACCTATCTTGGCTACCAAGGGAAAAGCCACATCAAGTAGCCAAACAAAAGGATTGGAATGGGGTTATGCCATGCAATGGAGCAATGGACTTTTGGATCTGGTATCTGCCTATATTCCGGGAGTTGTAGGAGGGGGAAGTGCTGAAAAAGTATCAAAATCATCACCTTTTGCAAAAAAATTAAAGCAAGTGACAAGAAGAAGTCAAAAAACATATCAAGCACCACTGTATTGGGGTAGTCTGCCATTTACAAGCGGCCCTCCATATATGGGAGCATTGATTTTTTTCCTTTTCATATTGGGCTTATTCGTGACAAAAGGACGATTTAGATGGTGGGCATTGGCATCTACTGTATTGCTATTCGCTCTATCAATGGGGAAGAATCTTGAGTTCTTCAATAGATTGTTTTTTGATTATTTCCCTATGTACAACAAATTCCGTACACCTAACTCTATAATGGGAATAGCCGGAATACCGATTGTGTTTTTTGCCATATATACATTGAGATATATCATAATCAAAGATCTTAACCAAAAAGATTTTTTCAAAAAACTCTGGATAACACTGGGAATAACCGGTGGAATAAGCTTGTTTTTCATGATTTTTGGTCCGTCAATGTTTGATTTTTCTGCTGCCGGCGATGCGAGATATGCTCAAGCGCCGGGATTGGTAGAATCTCTAATCGCTACCAGGCAATCATTTATGAGAGCAGATTCACTTAGGACTCTAATTTTTGTTGCTATCGGAGCCGGATTGATTTGGGCTTTTGTAAA
Source organism: Saprospiraceae bacterium (assembly GCA_027011385.1). GTDB lineage: Bacteria > Bacteroidota > Bacteroidia > Chitinophagales > Saprospiraceae > JADJGA01. The sequence continues at coordinate 11,485 of JALVAD010000579.1, forward strand.
GAAAAAAATATCAAAACCAATATTTTTATCTCTTCTCGGATTAGCTGTAATATTGGATATAATACCCGTGGATCTTCGCTATGTAAGCCATGGTGATTTTGTGAAAAGCAAAAAAATAACATCTTCTTTCGTACCAAGAGATGTGGATAAACAAATATTGAGTGACAAGCAATTATATTTTAGAGTTCTGGACACTTCCGTTGATCCTTTTAACAATGCCAAACCCTCATATTTCTTCAAAAACCTCGGGGGGTATCACGCGGCAAAATTGCAGAGAGCGCAAGATATGATTGACAAGTATATCGGCAAAGGCAATCGTAAAGTGCTAAATATGATGAACACTAAATACATCATCCAAAAACAAGGCGATAAAATAGTTGCTGCGCAAAACCCCGATATATATGGTAACGCTTGGTATGTAAATTCGATAAAAATCGCAAATAATGCAAACGAAGAAATAGATTTAATCGAAAATACCGATGTAAAGAATATTGCAATTGTAAATAAAGAATTTGACTCATATATAAAAGGCTTCACTTCGGGTTCCCAAGGAAATATTCAGCTGACCAACTATGCACCCAACAAACTGCAATATCAAAGCGATAATTCAGGAGATGGCTTTGTGGTATTCTCCGATGTTTGGTATGGACCAAACAAAGGTTGGCAAGCGTATATAGATGGCAAACCTGTTGACCATATCAGGGTTGACTATTGGTTGAGAGGGATGAAAGTACCGGGAGGAAAACACAAAATAGTATTTGAGTTCAAACCAAAATCATATTATATGGGTGAGAACATATCCATGATTAGCTCATTATTGATGATTTTGGCAGGATTGGCATATTTATTTTTCTTCTATTACAAGAAGAAAGAAACCAAATAAAATTTGTGATATGCTGCCAATACTTTCAAGTGAAGAAATAAGGGCTTGGGATGCTTACACTATTAAAAATGAACCCATACTGTCTATTGACCTTATGGAAAGAGCTTCCAATGTATTTGCTGATTGGTTTACAGAAAAATACAGCGGTAAAAATCCAAAAATACTGATCATCGCAAGTAAGGGAAATAATGGAGGAGATGGATTGGCTGTGGCCAGGATACTGACAGAAAGAGCATTTGATGTCCAAATTTTGATAGCAGACATTCAAGCTAAATCATCCAAAGACTTCAACATTAATCTCAAGAGGCTGAAAGACAAAAGAATTGAGTTTGAGTATCTGGCAGATGATGATATCATGCCAAATTTCAATAAATATGACATCATAATTGATGCTATTTTTGGCTCAGGATTGTCCAGACCTATTACCGGATATTGGGCTAAAGTCATTGATAACATTAATCACTCTCACTCAAAAGTATTTTCAATAGATATTCCCTCAGGGATGTATGCCGATAAAATCACTGATGGCATCGCTATCAAGGCAGATGATTGTATGACATTTGAAGTTCCCAAAACGAGTATGCTCCTGAGCGACAATAACCACATCATAAAAAATTGGAGTAGCAAAAGCATCGGTCTGAAAAAAGATTTTCTTCAGGAGATAAAACCCAAGTCTTTTTATATTGAAAAACAGGATATAAAAAATCTGCTGAGACCAAGAAATAAATTTGACCACAAGGGCAAATACGGTCATTCGTTGATTATAGGTGGCAAAAAAGGTATGATTGGTGCCGCTGTTTTGGCTTCAAAATCGTGTTTGAGAACCGGAAGTGGATTGGTTACTGCTCTAATCCCTGATTGTGGATATAATATTATGCAAATTTCTGCTCCTGAGGTGATGACTATCACGGGTTTTGGCGACGAATTTATTTCAGCGACACCCGATATCAACAAATACAATGCTATTGGAATCGGAACCGGGCTTGGAACAAATCCAAAAACAGTAGAAGTGCTGGAGGAAATACTAAAAATGCATTTTGGTTCTTTGGTTATTGATGCGGATGCATTGAATATCCTGGCCGAAAATAAAAATTTACTGAATAACCTACCCGCAAATACCATTATCACCCCTCATCCGGGTGAATTTGCAAGATTATTCGGTCCGACAAAAAACAGTTTTGAAAGAATCGAATTGCAACGGCAAAAAGCTAAAGAATTAAATATTTTTATAATTCTTAAAGGAGCATATACCTCAATAGCTTCTCCAAAAGGCAAGCTGTACTTCAATAGCACCGGTAATCCAGGAATGGCAACTGCCGGTTCCGGAGATGTATTGACAGGTATGCTCACTTCCCTCTTATCTCAAGGATACAATCCCCTTGAAGCAAGTATAATGGGAGTATTTTTACACGGGTTAGCAGGTGATATTGCCGCTACAAAATCAGGATTCAACGCCTTGATAGCGGGTGATATCATAGACAATATAGGCGTGGCTTTTAAAAAAATAGAAAATTATTAGGTATTTGGAAAGAGCATAATATATTATTAATTTTTATAGGCATATTTCTTTTTTCGCATTGCTGGTTGATTCTCCTTTAGGAGTTAGAGGCAAAGGGTGGATAAAGCGAAAAAAAATAAAAATTTTTAAACAAATGAAAAAAATAGTAGTTCTTACAGGAGCGGGAATGAGTGCAGAAAGCGGGATAAAAACATTTCGCGATGCCGGAGGACTATGGGAGGGACATGATATCATGGAAGTAGCATCTCCACAAGGCTGGGTAAAAAATAAAGAACTTGTCTTGGAATTTTACAATATCAGAAGAAGACAATTGCACGAAGTCAAACCCAATGCCGGACATAAAGCACTCCTAAAACTGGATGAAAAATACAATACAAAAATCATTACCCAAAATGTCGATGATCTTCACGAAAGAGCTGGGAGTAAAAACATAATTCACCTCCACGGGGAATTATTCAAAGTAAGAAGTACAGGAGATGCTTCATTGGTTTATGATTGGAAAAAAGACCTCAACACCGGAGATAAATGTGAAAAAGGATACCAACTGAGACCTCATATCGTCTGGTTTGGTGAAGATGTACCTATGATAGGTGTTGCAGTACAAGAAGTAATGACGGCAGATATTATGATTATCATTGGTACCTCGATGAATGTATATCCTGCTGCAGGTTTGGTTGGATATCTGATGGCAGGGTCACAAATATACTATATCGACCCTAAACCAAATATTTCGTACGAACTAAGCAGGTCAAACAATTTGGAAGTAATCGCCGAAAAAGCCTCTACGGGCGTACCAAAGGTAGTGGATAAGCTATTAAATGAGAATATTTAAATCACGTGTCTCTGACCTCGCTTTTTCCACTTCTCAAATCATAAATCCTTGTTCGATATTCGATATTCAAAATCCCTCGTTACACTTCGCTACAGCTTCCGCTACGCTTCAGCCTGAAACTTCCAAACTTGGAACTTGAAATCCCTCAGTACGCTTCGCTACTCAGTATCCCTCGGTACGCTTCGCTACTCAGGACTTCCGCTTCGCTCAGCTTCCGCTTCGCTACAGCCTGAAACCTTGAACCTTGAACCTTTCAAGCACAAACCGTCTTCAAAATCACTCCTTGCAGTCGTGCTTTCGAGTCCTAAGCTTTTCCTTATTTTTGTTGCCCCCCACAACATAGAACGTTGAACTTGGAACAAAAATAACACTTCGATTTTTGCAGCACTTCACTTGGACATTCATGAAATATTTGTATCATTTGTAAAATGAAGATCAACAACATACACGATAAATACATAAAAACCGTCCTAAGCGATATCAATGTTGCAAAAAAGTTTTTGTCCTCTTTTTTGCCTGATGATGTATTGCAATTTATCGATTTGGAAACATTGCAATATGCTGAAACCGATTTTGTATTACAGGATTTGAAAGAAGTTTTTTCCGATATGGTCTTTACTGTTTCCAGAAAAGAAGATAGTGAGGTATATATCTCTATTGTACTGGAACATAAAAGCCAAGCTGATGATTATACTGCGATCCAATTATTGCTTTATGTCGCTTACGGTTATTACAAGCAATATAAAAATTCAGGCTCTTTGAAGTTGATATTACCTGTTGTGTTTTATCATGGGAAACAAAAATGGGAATTCAAGTCTATTGAAGAGTTACTTGAGAATTTACCTCCTGAACTTAAACGGTACGTTCCTATATTTGAGACCGTATTTATTGACTTGGCCAAATTTTCAGACAAAGAATTAAATGCTTTCGGAGATTCTTTATTAACAGCAATATTGTTGTTGGGAAAATACATATTCAGACCTGCTGATCTTGAGAAAAAAATAAGTTTAATATTTGACAAGTTAAATTCCGCTTCAAACAGGAACTTAATTTATCCTACGATTGTTTATGTTTTAAGAAACATAGATGTTAATGTAATATTGGAAATTATAGAAAATTTACCTACACCCATAAAATCAGATGTTATGACCGCTTACGATACTTGGATAAAACAAGGAATAGAGAAAGGAATGGAGAAAGGAATAGAAAAAGGCAAATCAGAAGTAATTCTAAATGGCTGGAAAAATGGTCTATCTATCAATATCCTTTCTAATATCACGGGTTTAACCGAAGAAAAAGTAACAAAGGTTCTCAAAGATAATAGTTTGGTATGATTGGATGAATGTTATTTTGCTATTTTTTAGCATAGTTTTGAAGAAGATGTATCGTCCTGATTTTTGTTGACTTTTCGAGTCAAATTATTTTAGGTCAAGACAAGACGGTTCTCACTTCTAAAATCATAAATCCTTGTTCGATATTCGATATTCAAAATCCCTCGATGCACTTCGCTACTCGGGACTTCCGCTTCGCTACAGCTTGAAACTTTGAACCTTGAACTTTCAAGCCCTCGAATACAATCCGGCTTCAAAATCACTCCTTGCAGTTGTGCTTTTGAGTCCTAAGTTATCCTTATTTTTCTGAAAAACACGGACCACGAACCACGGAACACGAAATTCCGCAGTACGCTTCAACCCAAAACTTGGAACATGGAACAAGTAAAACTTGGAAAAAAAAATGAAACAAAAACCACTTCACCACCACCCAAATCACCGTTATTATGAAAATGCCGTTAGAGAAAGTCAAGGATATTTTGAAGAGTGAGGGGGGGGGGTCTGAGTGTGGAAGTACACACTATTGGATACTACTCTCCATTTCCCTTACCTTATGCACAATATCTTTACATTTGCTATATTTCTCAATCAATCCATTTTCTTCGAACAACATTGTTTCCAATTTATTGAGGTCACCGGTTAAGTCAATATACCGGTCAAAGTCCTCTCCCACATATACAATCCTGTACTTATCTCTATTCTCTAATATCATTTCAAAAAATCCTTTTAAAACTTCTCGTGCTATCTTTTCTTGTATATAAAGAAATTGCATAGTTTGTTCTTCCGTCAAACTCGAAAAAAAATCAATATAAAACCTGCTCTTATATTTTATGTGATTTGTTTCAACAAAATGCATATAAGCTCCAAATAAACTACAGAAATTATTATAACTTAATTCAATCAATAATTTTCCATAAGCAATAAGCTTTTCTTCATTTAAACCCATATTTTTATTATTTTTATTTTTTTTGAAAATCGGTCTATCCAGCCAAACTTTTCAGCACCAAGCTCTCCCACCAATGCATCGGAAAAATCCCAATTAAAATCATATTCCTTATTATTCTCAATATATTTTAATGAAAACTCAGTATGATGATCAAATATATCCAAAATACCGGCAGTATATCCATATACAAATTGTTCGTATGCTATCTTATTATAATTATCCAACTGCTCTTTATCCAAGCTTTCAAAAAAAACTTTAAATATCTTGTCCTCTTTTTTGTATTTATCAATCTTGTCATAGACATTGTCCACGCATTTTTTTATAAACGGTTTTCCAAAGCCATCCATTACTTTGTCCCAAAATTTTTCAAATTCTCTTTCATTCATAAGTCCGGATTTTTGAATTTTTGATTATATATATTTGTAATCTCCAAAATATCAATATTAAATCTTGAATCAGATAAAGTTTCTTGCATAGATTCCAAAGATTTATAAATAAGTCCCTTTGCTTTAGATAATGGCACTTCATTGTCAGTCATTGCTTGTATCTCTATATCTATCACGTTTCTCAAACTCATTGTTTTCCCGGGGTAAGTTTTTCTCTTACACAGATTTATAATTCAGAGCAGCAATAATCAAACTTTTTTACCATTTTAAATTGATTTGAGAATATTTCTTTAATTCTTCAAAGAATTCTTTTGAATCAATTTCCGGATAATATACTGCATAAACCAATATATAAATTGAATTAATTACGTCTTTAATC
>JALVAD010000580.1 GCA_027011385.1 Saprospiraceae bacterium
TATGTAGATAAGTTTATTTTCCAAAATCAGAGTTAGAAATAATGAATATAATAATAATTGAGGACGAAAATAGAGCAGCGGAAAGGCTTAAGAGTATGATATTAGAAATCGATTCCGGTATTGAGATATTGATAATTCTAGATAGCATTGACAGTACTGTGAATTGGTTTAAAAACAATCCTCAACCAGACTTGATTTTTTTGGATATACATCTTTCAGATGGTTTGAGTTTTAATATTTTCCAACAAGTTCAAATCGACAGCGCGATTATTTTTACTACGGCATATGATGAATATGCACTTAAAGCATTTGAAATAAATAGTATTGATTATTTGTTGAAACCGATAAATAGCATAAAACTTAAAGCGAGTATTGATAAATTCAATAGGCTTAAGAGCGCTTATTTTTCTAATAGTGCAAATATTGATATTGATAAATTGCTTACTTCAATTTCCACCTCTCAAAAATCATATAAGTCTCGTTTTTTGATAAACAAAGGTGATTCATTGGAAATAGTGAAAATTGAGGATATCGCTTATTTTTATTCAGAAGAAAAAGTGACTTTTATCAGGACAAAGGATAAAAAAAGATATATGATTGATGAATCCCTTGATACTTTGGTTGAAGTATTGAATCCCAAAAGATTTTATCGTATTAACAGACAAATGATTGTTTTCATCGATTCAATAAGCAAAATCAGTAATTTTTTCAATTACAAATTAATTTTAGAACTCAATCCTGAGGCTGGAAACTTGAATACTGTAATTAGCAGAGCTAAAGTAAAGGAATTTAAAGATTGGGTGAAATCATGATAATTGATTTTTTGGCAATAAATTTGCTATGATAAACACAAAACAGATTAAATGGTGAGAGAGACAGAAAAAGATTCATTGTATAGACATCTTGAAAAGATGTCAACAAAAGAGCTATTGACAAATATAAATAAAGAGGATAAAAAAGTGGCAATTGCTGTTGAGAATGAAATACCTCAAATTGAAAAGGTAGTAGATGCCGTATATGATAAAATGAAAGATGGAGGCAGACTATTTTATATTGGAGCTGGAACAAGTGGAAGATTAGGAATACTGGATGCATCGGAAATTCCTCCTACATTTGGAGCAGAGTATGATCTCGTGATAGGTATTATAGCCGGTGGTGATACTGCCATTCGCCGAGCAGTTGAATGGGCAGAAGATGATCCGAACCAAGCTTGGAAAGATATGTTGGAATACAATATTGATGAAAATGATTTTGTGGTTGGAATTGCCGCATCGGGAACTACTCCTTATGTAGAAGGTGGGCTCGCTTATGCTCAAAAAAATGATGTAGGTACTGCAAGTATTACTTGTAGTCCCAATTCACCGGTAGCAAAAAAAGCTGACTTTCCTATTGAAATCATTGTCGGACCTGAATTTGTCACAGGAAGCAGCAGGATGAAAGCCGGTACAGCACAAAAGATGGTACTGAATATGATTACCACCTCTGTTATGATTAAACTCGGGCATGTCGAAGATAATAAGATGGTAGATATGCAAATAACCAATGAAAAATTAAGAGACAGAGGAACTAAAATGATAATGAAAAAAACCGGAATTTCCAATTATGCAGAAGCCAAAAAACTTTTACAAAAATACGGAAGCGTTAGAGACGCGGTTAATCATTTTTTGTCCCTCTGAGTAATAAGTATTATTTTTGGACTAAACTACTATCCAAGGCTTTTGCTGTTTTTACTAAATTTATAAATTCAGATCTGTATCCGTCAATATCTTGTCCTTTACTTAAGACTGCATACCGGAGTACGCTTTTATAGCTGGCATCTTTTTTATAATCGGAATCTTTGAGTAGCAATCCGAATTCTGCTACGGCAATTGCGAATTGCGAAGAATTTTCAGCCTTTTCTAAAGGAGTAACTTTCGGACTTATCATAAACTGAATTTTTTTGCTTACATCACTTTCTGGATTTTTATACCTAATTTTGAAAAGTCCCAAATCTTTTTTATTGGTATATTCGCTTTCTTCTTTTTCCTGAAATACCAAATCATCTATTTTACCCACAAAATTGCTTTCAACTCCTACCGGTATTATTTCATACAATGCGGTTACGCTATGTCCGATACCTATTTCACCTGCATCGATTTTGTCATTATTAAAATCTTCTTTTTGCAACATTCTATTTTCATAGCCTATTAGACGATATGCTTGAACAAATGCAGGATTGAATTCTATCTGAACTTTCACATCCTTGGCTAGTGTGTACAATGTGCCTGTCAATTCCTTCAAAAACACTTTTCTAGCTTCATTCATATTATCAATATATGCGTGATTTCCATTTCTATACCCCCCCCAACTGAAGTTAGGAGCTAATCTTATGCCCCGGTAAATAAATTCATGGCATTGGAATTATTTTATCTTTCCATAAAATTGATGGATAGAACTCGCAACGCGAAAAAATAAAACACACCCCTAATCATCTTTGCAACTCAATTGCAAAATATTTTATATATCTTCGCGTTAGGATTATTATTAATTTAAACAGAATGAAAAATATTGCAGGATTATTGGCGCTTTATATTTTGGTACTTTCTTTTGTGCCATGTGATGATATATTTGCTACAACAATCAATATTGCATCAGATAATTATTTTTCAGAGCAACACGAAGAACATTCACATGATTCTGATATGTGCTCTCCTTTCTGTTCTTGTGACTGTTGTCAAACAGAAGCACATCAAGTAACATTATCAACTTCATTTATTTTGGAAAGCATATCAACCAATTTGTTGATAACTCCTGTTTTATTTAATGGTAAAGAACTCCTTTTTAGCTTTTGGAATCCTCCCAAATCTTAACCCATATTGAATTAGATCACAATCTTTATTTACCCTATTGGTACAATCAGGATTTTAGTTTCGTGCTTATTTTCCAATTTATCAGCTTCTTTTAGCCACTATATAGAAAATAATAACGATTTTAATTCTCAATATACCTCAAATATCCATCTGGGTAGATTATATTTTTTAAATATTTGAAATATACAATAAATGATAAATAGTATTATTAAATTTTCAATTAAAAACAAGGCAATTATTGGCTTACTAACAATCGCTTTGATAATAGGGGGATTCTATTCTATGACAAAAGTCCCTCTAGATGCAGTACCTGATATAACCAATAATCAGGTTTTGGTTATCACTACTGCACCAAATCTCGGTACTGAAGATATCGAGCAATTTGTAACATACCAAGTTGAATTAGCAGTTGCAAATCTACCGGATGTCGAAGAAATAAGAAGTATTTCTCGCTTTGGTCTCTCGGTTGTAACTATAGTTTTCAAGGACAAAGTCGGAACTTTTTTGCCTCGTCAACTTGTAAGTGAAGCTTTGGCAGAAGTGAAGGAAAATATCCCCAAAGGATTCGGAGAACCATTTATGGCTCCTATAAGCACCGGATTAGGCGAAATATACCAATATACTCTGGAAGTACAACCCGGATATGAATCAAAGTATGACGATATGAAGTTAAGGTCATTGCAGGATTGGGTTGTCAAAAGACAAATGGCTATGCTTCCCGGTGTAGTAGAGGTGAATTCCTTTGGAGGAAGAGCCAAACAATATGAAGTAGCGATAAATCCCGATAAATTGAAGAGTGTCGGACTGACAATGGCGGATATATTTGAAGCTCTTGAAAAAAACAATCAGAATACAGGAGGAGCATATATCGAAAAAAATCACCAAGCTAATTTTATCAGAGGAGAAGGCTTGATGCGAACTATTGATGATGTGAAAAACACAGTAGTCAAAACTATTAACGGTCAAGCGATATTTGTCCGGGATTTGGCTGAAGTAAAATATGGTAGTTTTGTCAGATATGGTGCATTTACCAAAGATGGCAAAGGTGAAGCAGTCGGAGGAATAGTGATGATGCTAAAAGGGGAAAACTCCAATAATGTAATCAAAAATGTAAAAAACCGTATTGCACTTATCCAAAAATCAATGCCTGAAGGAATTGTGATTAAACCGTTTTTGGACAGAAGCAAATTGATAAATAGTACCACTTCTACTGTAGCGGAAAATCTGGGTATTGGTGCATTGATTGTGATATTTATTTTAGTATTTTTCTTAGGAAATCTCAGAAGTGGGCTTATAGTAGCATCCACAATTCCTTTGGCGATGTTGTTTGCCTTTATTATGATGAATATTTTTGGTGTATGGGCAAACCTTATGAGTCTTGGTGCACTCGATTTTGGTATATTGATAGATGGAGCCGTGATTATTATTGAGAGTATGATCTTTTATCTTACCCGGAAACATATGATTGGCAAAAAATTATCAACCGCTCAAAAAGATGAAATTGCCTATAATTCTGCGAGCAAAATGATGAATTCTGCATTTTTCGGGCAATTGATTATTTTAATAGTTTTTATTCCTGTATTGGCCTTGCAAGGAGTAGAAGGCAAAATGTTTATTCCAATGGCAATGACCTTTGGCTTCGCTGTTTTGGGTGTTATGATATTGAGTTTGACCTATATTCCAATGATGGCAGCGCTATTTCTCCAACCACCAAAATCTGAAAAGAAATCTTGGGGAGATAAAGTTATTGATTACACAAAAAATCTTTATTTGCCTGTTTTAAATTGGGCTTTAAGGAATAGCAAAGCGGTAGTAGTAGCTTCATTGCTGTTATTGATAGCAGGTGGATACACTTTTACGCGTATGGGAGCTGAATTTATACCCCAGTTGGATGAAGGAGATTTTGCTTTCCAAGCTTTTATCAAGCCAGGTAGCTCATTGACAGAAATGACAAAAACATCAACAAAACTTGAACAAATAGTATTGGAGAATTTTCCGGACGAAGTGAAATCCATACAGAGTCGTATAGGTGTTGCAGAATTACCAATGGATCCGATGCCTGTGGATATAGCGGACATTTTCGTGATTCTTTATCCTAAGGAAAAGTGGACTAAAGCACATTCAAAACAAGATTTGATAGAGCAGGTAAGGAAAAAAGTAGGTGATTTGCCGGGTGTGAATTATGAATTTTCACAGCCCGTTGAAATGAGATTCAATGAACTTCTTACGGGAATACGCGAGGATATTGCAATCAAACTCTATGGAGATGACCTAGATGTATTGGCTGAAAAAGCACAGGAAATAAAAGGGCTTGTTTCGGGGATAAAGGGTATTGCCGGAGCGAAAGCCGAGGCTACAAGAGGATTGCCTCAAATTACTGTCAGATATTTGCGCGATGAATTAGGAAGATATGGCTTGGATATAAACAAGCTAAATACAATGGTTGAGACCGCTTTTAGTGGTGGAGTGGCAGGTAAAATCTACGAAGGTGAAAAGATGTTTGACCTTGTCGTAAGATTAGACGAAGCGCATCGAAAAAGCATTGAAGATATCAAAAATCTGTATATCGACCTCGAAGATGGAAATCAAATACCATTGAAAGAAGTTGCAGATATCAGCTATCAACCCGGCCCGATGCAAATCAGTAGAGACAATACCAATAGACGAACTTATGTGGGAATCAATGTTGAAAACAGAGATGTAAAGTCCATTGTTATGGATATCCAAAAGGTTTTGGACGAAAAATTGGAATTACCAACAGGATATTATATTAGATATGGTGGTGCATTTGAAAATCTGGAGAGAGCTACGGACAGATTGCTTTTAGTAGTTCCTTTGGCTTTGGCATTGATATTTATTTTGGTGTTTTTTGCAGTAAAATCCTTAAAGCAGACCTTAATGATTTATCTGGCGATACCGTTTGCCGCTGTAGGTGGAATATTTTCATTGTATCTAAGAGATATGCCATTTAGTATTTCAGCAGGTGTTGGTTTTATAGTACTTTTCGGAGTGGCTGTGTTAAACGGCCTAGTATTGCTTAGCAGCTTCAATGATTTAAAACAGTTAGGAAAAATGAAATTGTCAGAGATAATACAAAAAGGCACTTTGCAAAGACTAAGACCTATATTGCTGACTGCTTCTACCGATATTTTAGGTTTTTTGCCGATGGCAGTTTCAGGTTCAGCAGGAGCAGAAGTACAAAGACCGCTGGCAACTGTTGTGATAGGTGGAATGCTTACAGCGACGATTTTGACATTGGTAGTATTACCGGTTTTGTACAAAATGATTGAATCATTTGCCAATAGAAAATCAAAAGCAAATTTGACTACAGCATTAGCTTCTATAATATTCATTCTCAGTTTTGTTTTTATTAATCAAGCCAATGCTCAAACAAATGTTTATACCCTTCAAGAATCTATTAATAGGGCAAAGGAAGTATATCCGTCAATTAAGATTGCAGATTTGGAAATAGAAAAGAACAAAGCGGCAAAAAGCAAAGTCTATAATTACGGAAATACAGGCATTTATACCGGAATGGAAGAGATTGGTAGAGGTAATATAGGAGTATTTAATCTAATCGGCATTGAACAAACAGGCATCGATTTGCTATCTGTTCCATATAAGAAAAAACTCAATGATGCACAAACTCAATTGTCTATTTCAAAAAAGGGCATTCAAGAGAAAGTATTGATTAAAGATGTTAGTTTGGCTTGGTACAATGCTCTTGCTGCTAAGGAGCAATGGCAATTGTACAAAGAACTGGATAGTATTTATTCAGGATTTGTAAAAGCTGCCAAAATCAAATTCAAAACTCAATCAACATCTAAAATAGCATACCTTTCGGCATTGGGAAAATACAAAGAGTTAGTTATCAATATTAAAAAAGCAGAAAGCAATTATAAATCTGCACTGAATTTATTGAATCAATATCTTTTATTAAATGATGAAATAGATATTGATAAAACAGGGGAGCAAATAGATATTACCGTAGCAGAATCCAGCAAAGTCCCGATTGAAAACAGTAGTCTTTTGGAATATTTCCAAAAAAATATTGAAGTTTCAAAAGCTAAATTCAATTCATCAAAAGCAGCATATTTGCCAAAATTCAGCGCTGCATATAAATTGCAATCTATTGATGGAAGCATCGGTTATCACGGTTGGCAAATTGGGGCATCAGTCCCAATATCATATAATTCTTTCAAGGCAAATAAAAATATTGCTAAAATGGATATTGAGCTTGCAAATCAAAAATATATACAAAAGAAAGTGGAATTGGACGCAATGTACAAAGACCTTAAAAACCAATATCAAACAATATTGGAAGTACTAATATATTATAAAAAAGAAGCTATTCCTTTGGCAAATGAGCAGTTAAATGCTGCAAAATTGGGATACAGGTTAGGAAGTATAGATTATATCCAATTCAACCAAAATGTAGAAGCAGCAATAAAAACAAAACAAGAATATTTAATTCAAAAATCTAAATATTACAGATTAAAAGAACAATTGGAATACTTAAAAAATTAAAATAATACACGAATCAGAATATTAAACAAAATCAAAATTTTAATGAAAATGAATAAAATAATAATAATATTAACCGCGATTCTTTTTGCATTTTCTTGCACTAATCCAAATACCAAAAGCAATGATATTGCTAGTGTGGAAAATGAAGAACATAATCATACACCTGAAGGAACAGTTGCTTTGAATGAAAATCAAATTAAAGCCTTGGATTTGAAACTGGGAAAAATGCAAAAGAGAAATCTTACAACAGTGATTAAAGCAAATGGCAAATTGGAGGTTTCACCGGAAAACACAGCTGATATTACGGTATTTATTGGAGGAAATGTTAAAAGGATAAAAGTTTTTCACGGAGATAAAGTGAGGAAAGGACAAGTTTTGGCGATATTGGAGCATCCTGATTATGTTTCATTACAAGAAGAATACGCAAAAACTATTCACGAGCTGGGATTTTTAAAATTGGACTATGAAAGGCAAAAAGAACTTGTAAAAAATAATGTTGGAGCAGGTAGAAATCTTCAGAAAGTCAAGTCCGAATATCAAATTGCCAAAGCGAAACTTCAGGGCTTAAAATCAAGATTGCAATTATTGAATATCTCAACGGAAGATGTGAAAAATGGTATTATAAAAAATTCAATAGCTATTATTTCCCCTATAAAAGGATATGTAAATGATGTAAATGTCAAAATAGGAACTTATGTAGACGCAAAAGACAAACTTTTTAAGATAACTGATAATTCAAGCATTCATGCGGATTTTATGATATTCGAAAAGGATGTTCAGTATATCAAAGAAGGGCAAAAAATACATTTTAGTGTAGCAAACAGACCGGAAGAGGAGTTTTTGGCTACTATTTTTGCGATTGGAAAAGAATTTGAACCTAGCAATAGGGCAGTTCATATTCATGCAAAACTGGACAAAAAACCAGCAGGACTAATACCGGGAATGTATATTTCAGGACATATACATACCGACAAGATATTGACAAATACATTGCCTGATGATGCTATTGTGACCGAAGGAACCAAGTCTTATGTATTTGTACTGCAAGAGGGGGGACATAATCATGAAGAAGAGCATTTCGATGAAGGAAACCATGAAGATCACGATGAAGATCACCATAGTGATATTCACGAAAATCATGATGAAAATGGTGTTAAAATGTTTAAAATGGTTGAAATAATCAAAGGGCAACAAGATGAAGGATATACGGAAATAAAAATGATTAAAGCACTTCCGGAGGATACACAATTTGTATTAAATGCAGCATATTATTTGATAGCAGATATGAAAAAAGAAGAAACTGAGCACGAGCATTAGCAAACATTTCAGATGTATTTCATTTTTTCGCTTTTCCCTATTTCCCCTATAAAATCAAAAGAAAGATAATATTGTTATTTTTTTATAAAATGTTTGGTTTAGAAATGAGAGGGCAAAAACCACGAATGTGGTTTAATGTGATTAGCCCCGTATGAAATGCGGGGTAAATGTGAGAGGTGATATGAACGCCGAAGGTGTTCAATTATCAATTATTATGTTGTATGGATATTCAACTCCTCCGGAGTTGTACTTTGCTTGTTTGTATACCGCGGGTTCCACCCACGGTTATTCACATTTATCCCCTGTCGGGGAAATTTCATCGATGGATAGAACTCAAAACGCGAAAAAATGAAATACACCTCCTTATTTTGAGACTTTGTTAAAGTAAAACCAAATGGTTAACTTTGCCTCGCATAAGGCTGAAATAGCTTTGTGTTCCTTTGTGTCTTCTCTGTGTCTCTTTGTGTAACAAAAAATTGTGACATAACTATTACACAGAGAAAAAACTAAGTTTTGTAACTAAATTATAAAAACAAAAAGATGAATGAAGAAGTAATTGAATTATTGGAAAAGAAAAATGTAAAACCAACTGCAGTCAGAATTTTATACCAAATTATCTTTAAGATATCGTATAGATATTATAGAATTAATTTTTCAAGATTGAGTTAAAAAACACAGTCATAGCCCAGCTATGGCGAGTATTTTTAACGAAAATATTGGGAAATTAAAATTAATATCTGCGATATTTTAGAGTTAAATTGGTATTATATTAGAAGTTTTCCTTCAGAATAGTTTTGCTATGTCTTTAGCTGAAATTGAAGGAAAATTACCGTGGAGAGATAGAGTATCGATATATAGAACATTAAAAACTTTTGAAAACTCAGATTTAATCCATACTGTCAATGATGGAGGTAAATCTGCAAGGTATGCATTGTGTTCAGAACACTGTAGTTTTGGAAACCATTCGGTTCATCCACACTTTCATTGTGAAAAATGTGATAAAACCTTATGTCTTGATGAGCAAAGTATTGAAGTGAAAAGTATTCCTGATAGTTTTGTTGTGCATAACTATTCATTAATTGTAAATGGTCTTTGTGACAGTTGTGCAAAGATATGAAGGGGACTAATAAGAAAAGGTTCAAAAGCGCAATTGCTTTTGAACCTTTTTTATATTAAAACCTATATTAAAGAGCTCCTTCGTCGTATGCCTTTTCACCGTGAATTGAAGCATCCAATCCTTCTAATTCAGCTACTTCACTAACTTTTACTTTAGTGATAAAATTAATCATCACCAACATTCCATAAGTGAACAAGAAGGCATAGATTGATGCTCCTACAACAGCTACTACCTCTTTCATAAAGAATGAAGCATCTCCTTCTATCAATCCTGCTTGTCCGTTTATAGCTTTTGAGGCGAAAACTCCCAATAGTACTGTTCCAAGAAATCCTCCAATACCGTGAACGCCCCATACATCTAGAGCGTCATCCCATCCCCATCTGTTTTTTAATTGAACCGCCATATATGTGATTGTTCCGGCAGCAATTCCAATAACCATTGCAGCCCATAATGGAACAAATCCAGCAGCAGGAGTAATAGTAGCCAAACCGGCAACTGCACCTGTAAGAAGACCGATATATTTTGGTTTTCCTTCTCGCTTCCACTCTATTAACAACCAAGTTATTGCGGCAAAAGAAGCAGCTACGTCTGTATTAAGAAAAGCTAATGTTGTTATAGCATCGACCTTTAATTCGCTTCCCGCATTGAATCCATACCATCCAAACCAAAGTAAACCTGTACCAATTGCAACTAAAGGAATGCTATTAGGAGGTGATTGGGTATCCTTACGTTTTCCAACGTAGAATACTGATGCCAACGCAGCAAAACCTGCTGTTGCATGTACAACTATTCCACCGGCAAAATCCAAAACTCCCCATTCTGCAAGGAATCCACCACCCCATACCATATGAACAAATGGATAGTAAACAAATAATTGCCAAGCTACTAAGAATATCAGATACGCTTTGAATGTCACACGATTTACAAATGCTCCTGTAATCAATGCCGGAGTAATGATAGCAAACATCATTTGGTATGCTACAAAGATATACTCAGGATATTGCCCATCCGCACCGCTATAAGCCTGATTAAATGGTATTCCGTTTAAAAAAGCCAGATGTAAGTTTCCAATAATTCCACCTTCTCCACCGCTAAAACATAGAGAATAACCTACGATAACCCATAAGATTGTAGTTATTCCCAGCGATACAAATGATTGCATCATTATTCCTAAAATATTTCTTTTCCCTGCTAAACCTCCATAAAAGAATGCAAGTCCCGGTGTCATTAACATCACAAGACTTGTAGAAAGTATCATGAAAGTTGTCGTTCCTGTATCAAACATAATATTAATTTTTAAAGTTAGTTAATCGTTTATATTGAGAGCCCAAACACAAAATATATTTTCTGAGCCTGTGGGTTTGTAATTAATGAGAAAGTAAGCGGC
Source organism: Saprospiraceae bacterium (assembly GCA_027011385.1). Taxonomy (GTDB): domain Bacteria; phylum Bacteroidota; class Bacteroidia; order Chitinophagales; family Saprospiraceae; genus JADJGA01. The sequence continues at coordinate 11,198 of JALVAD010000580.1, forward strand.
AAATCAAAATATTTTGTGATTTTCACATTTTTAGTAGCTGTAATCCCTAAGTTTACTACTCCAAAAGAATCCCCGTAAAAACCGGTTTCCCCTAATGATTCGTCAGGATCTGTAAGATTGAAACCTATAAATGCATCAAACCACTTAAGGGAATAACCCAACTCTGCATAAGTAGAATATTGAATTCCTTTTGGTGTTCCGTCTTTAAATTTTCGGATTGCATCTGAACCATAAAAATTAGTTGCAAGCATAGCTGTTAAAGGCAACTTTTCAGTTCCTGAGTAACTGATATTAGCTTCTAAAAGATGTCCGGTAGAAAGTTTTTTATAGTCAAAATATTTATAATTTCCATCATCAGTTGGAAAATAATAATCCGTAAGAGTAAAACTAATTGCATCAGTCACATTGTATGTTGCATATATATCTGATTCCTGAGATTCGGTTATATTTATGGAGTAAGCTCCCCATAATCCAATAGCAAATTTACCTCTGGAATATTCAAGATTGGGTTGTATACTTGGTGAACCATGTCCGATATCAGTACCTCTGAAAATATATCTGCTCATCAAATCAGCTCCAATGGTTAACGTATCTTTGCTCTCTTTTTTTGTTTCTTGCGAAAAAGCCATTGTAATTGATAACAATACAAAGGATATAACTAGGTAAAACTTATTTCTCATAATAATTTTCATATTTATAATCCACAAATATTAAAATTTTTTATATCAAATCAAACTAATAAGATTTGTATTTATTAAATATTTCAAAATTTATTATTAATATAAATAAAAATAGTTGTGTTTTGTTAGTATTAAATAATCAGTAGAATCTTTATTTTTAAAAGTATTATTTATACCTTAGCTCAATGATTCAAGCTTTTCCAATAGTAGCAGGTATTTTCGCTTCAATGCTTCACGTCATTTCGGGGCCGGATCATCTTGCTGCTGTCACTCCTCTTGTTTTCGAAAAGGACAAACAGACTTGGAAAATCGGATTATTCTGGGGACTTGGACATTTGTTCGGAATGCTATTAATAGGATTTTTGTTTATTTTATTGAAGGACAGTATTCCGGTTGACAAAATATCAGCACATAGCGAATTTCTGGTTGGATTTGTATTGATTGGCATTGGAATTTGGTCATTTTTTAGGATATACAAATCAAAAAATACTCACAAACATCCCCATATCCATTTAGCAGATAAAAAATATGTACATATACACAAACACGGTCACAATCATAATCACGGACATACTCATAGCCATGATGAAGTGAAAAGTCACGATGCCACTACTTCATTTGGTATTGGATTTATACATGGATTGGCTGGTATTGCCCATTTTCTTTTGCTACTGCCTGTATTGGGTTTCGATAATAAATTCCAAGGTGTTCAATACATTATAGGTTTTGGTATTGGTACTGTATTAGCTATGATTCTGTACACATTGGTTCTGGGAAAACTATCGCAGTCTTTTAAGAAATCAGGAAATAAATCTGCAGTTACAGCAATTCAAATCCTCGGTGGACTTTTTGCGATTATTATCGGTATTTATTGGATATTTAGCAATTAGATTTGAAGACTTTTCACATACATATCGAAGGGATTGTTCAAGGAGTAGGTTTTAGACCTTTTGTTTATAAATTGTGCTTAGATCATTCTCTAACCGGTTGGGTCAATAATACCAATGACGGTGTACATATTCACATCAATACTACAAAGACCTTTGCCGAAATATTGCTAAAAGAACTAATCGATAAAGCACCTGAATTGTCGATTATAACCGGATATAAAATGGAAGAAATTGAGTTCGTCCATTATGATAAATTTGAAATAATCCACAGCTCTTCAGGTAAAGAAGCCAAATTATTATTGACACCGGATTTTGCTATTTGTGATGATTGTGCAAAAGAATTGTATCAGAAGGATAACAGCCGTTATTTATATCCCTTTATCACCTGCACAAATTGCGGTCCTAGGTATTCTATTATAAAATCACTTCCTTATGATAGGGAAACTACTACCATGAGTACATTTGAAATGTGTGATACTTGTCGTAAAGAATATGACAATCCTTTGGATAGGAGATACTATTCTCAGACTAATTCCTGTCTTGAATGCCCCGTTGAATTATCAATATATGAGAATGGTAAACTTATAAATAAATTTGAAGATTTGGATTATATAGTCAATCAATGGGAAGCAGGCAAAATAATTGCGATAAAAGGAATAGGGGGATATATCTTGACCTGTGATGCAAGCAACCAAAAGACTGTTTCGCGTCTTCGTACGTTAAAACAGCGGCCTACGAAACCCTTTGCACTGATGTATCACAGTGTTGAGGAACTGAAAAATGATGTTGAAATACGTGAAATTGAGAGAGAAAGCTTTTTAAATTTTTCTGCTCCTATTATACTTTTAAATAAAAAAGACAAGCCTAAAACTCCATTAGCGTATGAACAAATAGCGCCAAATTCGGATATTTTGGGCGTGATGTTGCCTTATACACCACTCTACAAACTGCTTTTGGATAAATTTCAAAAACCCATTGTTGCTACCAGTGGAAATATATCCAATTCGACAATAATTTATGAGGATAAAATAGCATACGAAGAGCTTTCGAAAATAGCAGATATCATTATTTCAAACAATAGGGAAATTGTCATTCCTCAAGATGATAGTGTGGTGAGATACAGTAAATCGAATAATGCAAAAATAATTATCAGAAGGTCAAGAGGACTCGCTCCATCGTATATCAATGCTGAATTGAACTTAGCCCGTACTCCTGTCTTAGCGATGGGAGCAATGCTCAAAAGCACTTTTACACTCCTTAATCAAGGCAATATTTACATAAGCCAATATCTTGGAAGTACAGATAATTTTGAAGCTGAAAATAATTATAAAAATACCCTCAATCACTTTGAAAAATTGTTTAATCCAGACATTAAAACGATCATCATCGATAAACATCCAAACTACTTCACGAGTATATATGGAAAAGAGATTGCAGATAGGAAAAACATAGAAACCTTTGAAGTGCAGCATCACAAAGCACATTTTTTTGCTGTATTGGGAGAAAATAATTTATTGGATTCAACAGAAGATATTCTAGGAGTGATCTGGGACGGAACAGGTTTGGGAGAAGATGGCAATATCTGGGGTGGAGAATTTTTCAAATATTCGTTAGGAGAGGTAAAAAGAGTAGATCATTTAGATGAATTTCCGTTCATTTTAGGAGATAAAATGCCAAAAGAGCCAAGGATTTCCGCTCTCGCTGTAGCCAATAATTCTGATGAAAAACAATTGTTGGAAAACAAATTTTCTAAAACAGAATGGAAAATCTATAATAAACTTTTGACAGATAAGGATATCTTGAAGACGACTAGTGCCGGAAGATTGTTTGATGCGATTGCTTCAATAGTATTGGGTATCGATAAACAAACTTTTGAAGGAGAAGCTGCAATGCAATTGGAAGCCGCGGCAATGAAGTACTTTAAAACCAATGATTACTCAATTGACCTGTCCTATCTGCGAGAAAATCACATTCCCGGAAATTTCATTGAGTATTTGGTAAAAAATATTTTTGGAGACAAAGAAAAACAAGTAAACCCTGAATTAATTTCTGCAAAATTCCATACTACGCTAATTGATTATATATACCAAATAGCAGAAAAACACAAAACAATAAATCTTGCATTTAGTGGCGGTGTATTTCAAAACCAACTATTGGTTGATATTGTTATCAGCTTTATGAAAGACAAATATAAGCTGTATTTTCACAAGGAATTATCGCCAAATGATGAATGCATCTCCTTTGGGCAAGTGGTGTGTTATAGTCAATATGTGAAACCATAACCGCTAATTTCAATTCTGGAAATTTATTTTAGTTAATTTTTTCTTTATTTTCTTGCACCTTATTATTATTTATTATACATTTGCACTGTACTAGTATAGTAATACACTAAAACAATACAAAATGATACAAGTAAATAATGTAGATTTTGCTTACAAAAAAGGCAGATTGATATTTGAGAACCTGACAATGAAATTTGAACCCGGCTCTATTTACGGACTTCTAGGAAAAAATGGTTCGGGAAAAACCAGTTTGATGAAATTGATATCAGGATTGAGATATCCTAAAACCGGGAATATATCAATTGATGGTATAGATTCAGTTGGAAGATCTCCCGAATATCTGTCAAAGTATTTTCTTATTCCTGAGGAATTTGATTTTCCATCTATTACTATTGAGTCGTTCGTCAAGTTATATTCCCCTTTTTATACCGAGTTTGAATTTAGTCAATTTGAACATTACCTTAGCGAATTTGAAGTGGCACAAAACTCAATTATTACAAAATTATCTTTAGGTCAAAAGAAAAAATTTTTATTAGCATTTGGCCTATCTTGCAATACTGAGGTGATGTTGATGGATGAACCAACCAACGGCTTGGATATTCCATCAAAAGTACAATTTAGAAAAATATTAGCGGGTTTGGCTGATACAAATAAAGCTTTCATTATTTCTACACATCAAATCAAAGATATTGAAGAAATAGTTGACCATATATCGATAATACATCATGGACAACTCAGATTTTCTTCTGCTATAGATGGCATTATCGAAAATTTGGTTTTTAGTGAAAAGCAAGAGCATAATGAAAGTGAAATTTTATATGAAGAAAAACACTTTGGTTCTACAAGGATAGTAGGAAAAAATATAGATAATCAATATACTACTGTAGATTTAGAGCTTTTGTTTAACGCCGTATTAGTAAATGATAAAAAGATTAAAGAGATATTTGATAAAAACAAAATTGAAAATCATGTCACAGTTTAATATAAATAGGTTTTGGCTCACGCTAAAAAAAGATATTGCCGAAAATATCAAAGTTGTCATTAACACGATTCTTATAAGTTTATTAATAGTTCTTGTTTTTATAATTATTGAAGTTGTAAATAGTCCGGATAGTATCATTGATTTGAATAAATCGTTTCGTATTTATTACTTTGTCATTTTAGTAATATTAGGTACTGTATTTGCAGGATTTTCTTTTCCTGCATTTAGAAAAACCGAAAAAGCCATAAGTTATCTAACTTTACCCTCATCAACTATTGAGAAATATTTGTCATACTTATTATTGAGTTCATTTGGTTTTTTTATACTTTTTACTCTGATGTTTTTACTGTTTGATTATGTAGTTATCTTTGTATTCAATCTTTATAAACCCGAATACATACAGAGCTATTTTACTTTTGATAGCAAAATATTCCCGACTATTATCAGCGTTTATTTCAATCTAAATGCATTGTTTTTACTTGGAGCTGTGGTTTTCAAAAAATCACCACATTTTAAAACATCATTATTCGTTTTATCTGTATTTTTAATAATTTTTTTAACTTTATCCATAAGTATATATTTTGTAAATAACTATTCACTTGATCTGGGAAAAAGCAACATGTTTCATAAAAGTGACCACTTACTAATTCCGTTTGATAATACTTTTCCATCTGTTGTAATAAAACATTTATTGCAATATGGCCTTGTACTGTTTTTCTGGTTTGTAGCTTACTTAAAATTAAAAGAGAAAGAGATATGAATTTCAACAGCAAAAAACCAATATATCTACAGATAACCGACTACTTCTTAAATAGTATTATCTCTAAAAAATACAATATAGGAGACAGGATTTTATCGGTTAGAGATTTGGCTATACAATTGGGTGTAAACCCCAATACTGTAATGCGTGCATATACTTATTTGCAGGATAAAAATATAATATTTAACAAAAGAGGGATAGGATATTTTATAAGTGAAAATGCTAGAGAAAATGCTATTGATATTAAGTACAAGGAATTCACAAATGATGAATTGCCTGAAGTATTTGATACAATGAAAATACTGGGAATATCTTTTGCCGACCTTAAGAAACTATATAAAAAACATAAAACTAAAAAAAGTAAAACACATGAAAACAAGTAATAAATTATTGATAGGAATGTTTCTTTTTATTTTAATATTGATACCATTCAGTATATACTTGTCCTTTAAAAAAGTTCAAAATTTGAGATCAAATATAAAATATAAAACTCTGGTTATTGATAAGCAGATAGATAGTCTGATAATTAACCTTGCCCAGAAATCAAATGTACAGATATCTGTTGGTGATAGCTTTTGGATTAGGTACAATAATGATTCCAATATCAAGTCTTCAATAGTAGGAAAATCTCTCTACCTTGATAATAATTTTTCTATAAAATTAGAAATTCCGGATTCAATTTCATATGTAAGCGTTTTTGCCGGAGAATGCGACTTTTACAACTTCAATCAAGACTCACTTAGTATAAAAACCATGAATTTATACCCTTGCAAAATCATTGATTCAAAGATACAAAACTTACATCTTGAATTAAGAGCTACAAAATTTAAATTAAAAAATACATCTATTAGCTCTCTAGATTTTGACTTTAAAGATTATTCGGTTTTGAGTGCCGATAATCTCTCTCACATTGATAATATACAAGGGAACGTAGATAGTACAAGCTCAATAACTCTTGCCGG